>CAYNOM010001483.1:0-1614 GCA_964398415.1 uncultured Polyangiales bacterium
CGACCGTGGTGCCGTCCTCTGGGAACATCGCGAGTCCGATGCTCGCCCGCACGGATAGTTCGACGCCGCTGACCGTCGCGGGTGCGCTGAGTACCTCGATAATGCGCTGAGCCATCGTGCGCGCGTTGTCCTCGTCCTTTGCCTCGGTCATCAGGAAGAGAAACTCGTCCCCACTGCGACGGCTGACGGTGTCGCCCCCGCGCACAAACTGCTTCAGGCGCTCCGCTACCATTCGCAGCACCGCGTCGCCGATGTCGTGTCCGTGCGTGTCGTTGATCTGCTTAAACTCGTCGAGGTCGATGAACATCACGGCAACCTGCCACGAATGCCGACGCGCCTGCGCGAGCGCGCTCTTGAGCCGGTCCTTGAACAGGGTGAGGGTCGGAAGCCCCGTGATTTCGTCGTGCATCGCCTCGTGGCGGGCGCGCTTCTCCTGCACACGGCTGGCCGCGAGTTCGACTTGACTCTCGGAGAGTTCGTCCTCAATCAGCAGTCGTGCATCGATTTCATCCGACAGCGCGTCGTTGACGACCTCGAGCTCCGAAGCCGCCTCCTGGACCTTCAACTCGACGTCGGTACTCTTGTCCAGTGCGTTGATGACCGCGCGCAGTGGTGCCCCTTTGACGGTCTCCTGCTTGAGCACCACGTTGACGGCGCCGAGTGTGGTGCCCGCTTCCTCGACCTTGCTCTGCACCTGTTCGCTTTGGTCGAGTACGCGCTCCATCGGGATTTCCCGATGTGCTCGCTCGCCCTTCCTTCGCTTCTCGTTGCGAGGCATCGTGCTGTTCCTGCGGCTGGGGTGCGGATACGGGTGTCGGCGGCGGTTCCGCGTGCACTGTGCACCGTAGTGCATACTCGCTAGGCGGTAATCGTTCCACGAGGCGCCTGCGCGACAGTGACCTGCGCGCGTGGCCGCCGCTGCCGCGCCACACGGCACTGCCACGCACGAGGTGCAGAACGGGGCGGGAACGCGCGTGCACGCACGGTGTTCGACGGACACGGAGGTACGACGACGATGAGTAAAATCTTGCGTGGGCTCGCTGCTGGGTGGGGAGCAAAGAAGTTGGGCGGCGGGTGCTTCACGACCGTCTTGGTCTTCTTGCTGCTCTGGTGGCTTCTGGGGAACTTCGGTGTCTTTGAATAGTCGCGCGCACGTGGTGGCTGAGGCGGCCTCGTGATTCTCTCACCCCGGTATCTGCCGCGCCTGACGGCGATGAGCGGGCTCTTCACACGCTACGGTCTCGCCACGATTCGGTTTGTGCCGTGGGCCCCGCGCCCTATATGGTCGGCTCCATCTTGTGGAACGACCGCGCGCGGCTCTGACGGTCCGGTGCGTACCGTCGCGCGAGCGAACCGCGACGGCGGGTGCACTCAGAGTTGCGACTTGAACGGCAGGATGAGCACTTCCGCAATGCGTTGCTTGAGTGGCCGGGCCTCCCACATCGCGTAGGTGTAGATGGTCGCGTCTCGGAGGTCCGCCTCGAAGACTGCAGCCATGCGCGTCGCGAAGTCCACGTCGAGCACATTGAGACTGGCTTCATCGTTGAGTCGGAATGACCGGTAGTCGAAGTTGGTCGAACCCACGGAGACCAACTCCGTGTCCACGATGAGCAT
>CAYNOM010001484.1:0-1614 GCA_964398415.1 uncultured Polyangiales bacterium
CGTCGAGCGCAGCCAGGGGCTCGTCGAGGAGCAGCAGCTTGGGATCCATGGCGAGCGCCCGCGCGACCGCGACGCGCTGGCGCATGCCTCCCGACAGCTCGAGCGGACGCTTGTGCATCGCCGGTGTCAGGTTGACCATCGCCACATAGCGCTCGATCACGGCACCGCGCTCGCTGCGCGAAAGAGCGGGTGACACGGCATCGACCGCGAGCCCCACGTTCTCTGCAACAGACAGCCACGGAAGGAGCGAGTAATTTTGGAACACCACGCCTCGCTCGGGGCCGGCACCGCGAACGGGCACCCCACCGAACAAGACCTGCCCACGGTCAGGCTCGGCCAGGCCTGCGATGAGGTTGATGAGGGTCGTCTTGCCGCTGCCCGAGAACCCGACGATGGCGACGAGCTCGCCCTCCTCGATTTCCAGATTCACCGACGAAAGTACGGCGGTGTGCGAACCCGACTTGCCATACCCTTTGTAGACGTCACGCAGCTCGAGCAATGCCATGTTTGCCTCTCCTCAGGTCGCGCTTTGGTAGCTGACCGACTTCTGGAGCGCGACCATGACGCGGTCGAGCAGGAAGCCGATGATGCCGATGGTGAACACCGCGACCATGATCTGGGCGAGCGTCTGACTGCTTCCGTTCTGGAACATGTCCCACACGAACTTCCCGAGGCCCGGATTCTGCGCGAGCATTTCGGCTGCGATCAGCACCATCCAGCCGACACTCAGCGAAATGCGAAGGCCGGCGAAGATAAAAGGCAAGGACGATGGAATGACGATCTTGCGCACGCGTGTCCAGAAGCCGAGCTTGAGCACCTTGGCCACGTTGAGATGATCCTTGTCGATGGCGGCCACGCCGAGCGCAGTGTTGGCGAGGGTCGGCCACAGCGAGCAAAGCGCCACGGTGAAGGCGGACGTAATGAACGACTTGTCGAACCACGCTTGCTCGGGCGACGTCGTGTACACCGCGCCAACCACGATCATGACGATCGGCAGCCACGCGAGAGGTGACACGGGCTTGAAGATCTGAATCATCGGATTCATGGCAGCCTGAAATAGGCTGCTCAGTCCGCAGAGAACGCCGAGGGGAATGGCGATCAGCGACGCGATCAGAAAGCCCGTGAACACAGTCTTGAGGCTAGTCAGGATCTGGTCGACGTAGGTGGGTGCACCGGAGTAGCGTCTCTTGTGGGCGCGTTCGATGCTCTCTTCGAGGGTCGTCGCCTTCTTCAAGAGCTCTTGGCGCGCCTCACCCGTTGTTCCCTCGGCAGCGGCCCGAAAGCCAGCTGCCGCGGTCTCGTAGGACTCGATCTCGGCGGCCGTCTTCTGCTGGAAGGCTTCGCGCTCGGCCTGAACGGCGACGTGAGCGTCGAGCAGATTCTGGGCCTGGTGAAGCACCTCGATCGGAGTAGGCAAGGTGCCGTACTTCGTGACGATGGTTTGCGAGACGAGCGCCCAGGCTCCCAGAAACAGCGAGAACGCGAAGACTGGAACGAGGATATAGAGCGCGATCTGTCTGAATTGCTCTCGCGGAGCGTCGCCCGCGAACAGGCGCACGAAGGGCACGAAAATCTGTAGACCCAAGCTCTCGAGCGCACTCGAGAGGCGTTCAG
>CAYNOM010001485.1:0-1613 GCA_964398415.1 uncultured Polyangiales bacterium
CGCCGGAGGACCACCTCTCGATGCCGGGAAAGCTCATGGGCTTCGCGGGGCACGGACACGCCGCCCCGGAGCTGCGCGCGTGGACGTAGCACGCAGGCTGAATGAAGCCGTGAGTCACGGCTATCGCTTTCATCTCTCGTCCGGCGCTCTCCAACGGCGAAGATCCGTCAACGCATCCACTGGCCCTATCAATGCCCTCGCCTTCCGGAGCCGCTCGCGAATGGACTCGTCGCCCGCATCGCCCAGCTCGTTGGCCCGCATCTCGACCTGCTGGAAGAACGCCTCGATGCCGGTCTTGACCCGCCAGTCGTCGATGATCCGCAGCAGGTCCTTGCGCGCGTCTTCGATGTTCTGAACGCGGCGTCGCTCCTTCTCCGCCCGCTCCCACTCCCGTTGCCGCTCGAGCCACTTCGCATGTTCGATCGCAGCCTGCTCCTCGGCGGCCTGGATCAGCTTGAGCAGCGGCGGCGCCGCGCCGATGATCTCTTTCGCGATTCGCGCAACCGTGGCACGAAGCTCGCCTGGCTCCTTTTCTCGCCACTGCTTCTCCCAATCGACCATGGCGTGAGAAGAGCTCAGGCGTAGGCACAGCCTTCCGCTCGGCAACTCTCGCGTCGACGTCCAACCGTGATTCACCAAGGGCTTGCGGCCCCGCGGCGCGGGGATGTTGGCAAGCGGCGTCCACTTGTTCCCGACGTAGCGCCCTTCAACCTCATGACTGAGCTCGAAGATGGTGATCCCCATGGCAACGCCGTTCACCAACACGACAGTCGGCCGGACCGGACGCCATGCACGTCCGGGATAGGTCACCGTCTTCGTGTCGGCACGCTCGTCGACATCGGGCCGCCGGTATCGATCGCCGTGTGGAGGGATCGTCACTTCGTGACCGAGATCCTCGAGTACGAGGAACAACTCGTTCGCGAGCTCGAGGGCGCCGTCGAGCGCGCCTCTGGAGACGAAGATGTCGGCCA
Source organism: uncultured Polyangiales bacterium (assembly GCA_964398415.1). GTDB lineage: Bacteria > Myxococcota_A > Polyangia > Polyangiales > DASUME01 > DASUME01. The sequence continues at coordinate 972 of CAYNOM010001485.1, forward strand.
AGAGCCGCTTGGAAGGCACGAGATAGTGCGCGCCACGGCGGAAGATGCTGCGGTCCTCGTCAACCCTGCCACTCTCGAAGTGCCCGCGGGCCCCAACGAGCAGCTCGTGCATGGCAGGGCGCTCACCCCGGCGACGTCGCGGCCGCTTGCGATCCGTCGTCGCGACCTGCGCGCGAGAAACTTGAGTCCACGCGCCGCCGCGCGACCACTCGATGAAGTCGCCAGGCCGCACCTCTGGCAACGGCGGCTTCTCGACTGCTTCGCCCGCAGCCAGCCGAGCCCAGTAGCCGCGACCCGGTTTTGGCACACGGAGCCGGTCGCACACGCGAGCGAGGAAGTTCGACGACACGCGATACCTCAACGCCACTTTGGTCATGGGCTCGGCCCACACCAGCTCGTACAGCTCTTCGCGGCTCACCGACATGCCTTTGGTTTTGGGCGCTGCGCAGGGTCTCGGCAACGAGGCAAGCCGGACTGGCATCCTACTCTCCGAACAGTAGATGGTCAGACGCATAGCAGCGGTCGGGTGTGCGCGCGGTTCCTTGGCTCGCCGGGCAGGTGCGAGTAGCATCGCAGTGGATTGCACGGGAAATTGCACACCGAAGCACGAGGTCAGATGGCTACGAAGAAGCGAGCACAGAA
>CAYNOM010001486.1:0-1612 GCA_964398415.1 uncultured Polyangiales bacterium
CTGACTGGTGAGAATGGCATAGGCGGGCGCCCCACGCTTGAGGTTACGAACGCGTTCCTGCAGACCGGCTCGGAACCAGCCGCACGCGAGGCGTTCACCATGTCGTTCGTCTACCGTACCCCCGACAACGCGCAGGTTCTCTTGCCGCACGGTTTGCAGGTGAGCGGCGACGCGTGGCACCGGCTCCTGTGGCAGTACACGGAATCGGGACAGACCATCCGGCAGAGCGTTCAGGCAGCGAGGCCTCGGGCTTATGGCAGCTTCGCACCTGAGCGTGGAACGATTGTCACCGTGGTTGTCGACGGGCGCGCGGAGCCCACTGAGACCGGTGAGGTGCGCGGCACGCGGGTGTACGTCAACGGGCATCTGTCTGTCCACAGCGCGCGCTCTCTCGATCCGCAGACCCTCGGCGGCCGCATCATGACCCCGCTCAACGGAGCGAGCGCCCGGCTCGCGGAGTGGCTCGCCTATGGACGCGCCTTGAGCACGTCCGAGATCGCGGCACTTCATGGCTATCTTGCGAACCGCTTCGGTATCGATCCTAACGCACCTTTGATGTGGCTCGAGGGCGACGAGGTCGCTCGGGTCGCTGCAAGCGGTGGTAGCTCCGCGATCTCGGGCTATGCGGGGGGAGCCACCAACGCCCTCGTGGATCGGGCGCTCGCCATTAGTCATGGAACCTTTGGGGCGGCCGCCAATGCTCCGGGCAACGTGGCTGGTCTCAGTCCTTTCGGTAATGGGCATGTGGGCTTCGACCTGGTTGGGAGTCAGTGCGTGGGTCTTCTCCACGTGGGCTATCTCGACGACCTGGTCGTGGGCGCCGCGACCAGCAAGAGCAGCCCCTCGATGCCACGGGACTACGCTGCGACGGTGGTTGCACGGATCGACGGGGCCATCCGCGAGAACTTGATCTGGCGCAATCGAGACTTCATGCAGGCCACCTATCGCTCGCTGCGGGTGGATGCGCAGACCGGAGCCGTCGCACTGGTCCAGGGGACCCAGCGCTTCGAGAGCGAGCCTGGGCTCGTGACGGTCGGAGTGCCGTTCGTCGTCACGCTGCGTGAGACCGTGACCGATCCCTGGACGCGTGAAGGCCTCGCCGAGGTTTTCGTAGACGGACGCCGTGCGCTTACGGTCGAGGGTGTGATCCCGCTTGGTCCATCGACGCTCTCGGAGTGCTCGTCGCTCGGCATGGTTGGCGCGATCGCGGAGTATCAGGTCCACGTGCAGTCCAAGAGCGACGCCGAGGTCGTGCGCATGCACATCGACTTGGCGCAGAAGTACGGGATCGACCTCGACCCGGCGGATGCCGCGGGCGGAGTGGAGTCGGAACCCACGGTTGCCCGCTCGGGCTCTCCCGCGTACAGCCAGTCCTTCCCCCTGGCTGCCGGCGACTACTGGGTGAGCTGGCATGAGCAGACGTCCTGCGCCGAGGACGCGAGCGTTCGCGCCCACGTGTCGCTCGACGCGGGCGAGTCCGTCGACCTCACGCCCGAGGGCTGCATCGAGAGCCGCGCGCTTGCACAGACGCTACTCGCCGCGGATCGCTGGATCGCTCCGGGTTGGAGCCGGCGCTTTGCCGCCGTGAATGTGCCCGCGAGCGGCACACTGC
>CAYNOM010001487.1:0-1610 GCA_964398415.1 uncultured Polyangiales bacterium
TCCTCAGCCGCCCCCTGACCTTGAACCCGGCAGGCAACAAGAATGATCTCGAGCCCGGGCTGCCGCCGCTTGATGACGTGAAGGACGTCTCGCACTGCCGCGCCGGTGATCGACGTGACCAGACCGATCCTTTGAGGATACGCGGGGAGAGACCGTTTTCTTGAGGGGGCGAACATTCCCTCCGCATCAAGTTTTTGTTTCAGCCGTTCGAACGCCGCCTGCAAGGCACCCACGCCCTGCAATTCAATCGTCGCGACACGCAGTTGATATTGACCGCGCGCCTCGTAAACCGTCATCTCCCCCTGCAGCACCACCTTTTGTCCATCACGCAGCAGATCACGCTGGACCGTACGGGCTTCATCACGAAACAGAACACATGCAAGTTGAGATGCGGCATCCTTGACGGTGAAGTAACAATGTCCGGATGCCTGCAATCGAACATTTGTAATTTCGCCGCCCACCCAGATCCGCCCCACCTGCCCCTCGATCAATCGACGGACGGTCAGCGTCAATTCGGAAACGGTCATTACACGCCGCGTCGCCTCCGGAGGGAAAAGCTCACCGAAACTCCACTGGGATTTGAGAGGCTTTGGCACGGCATACTCGTGAAGGGCCTGAGCCTCCTCGCTGTTTTCGCGCTGCTATCACTGGCCGCGGGCATCACACCGAAGAAGCTCTGGGCCGAGCTGCGGCATCGCGGCGCCTGAGCTCGCAGCTGAAACACATGGCCGAGCAGCCTATGCAGGACTGATTTGCTTGCGCATCAGGCCCATCTCCCTCACAGCACTCGTCAGGCATGGAATCATGAGCACGAGCCAGCAATCTGAATCGCGCGTGTCGTCGCGCCCCGACGAGCGTCGACATGGGTCACTTCCCGATGAGCTGCCGACGCCGTGGCTGTGGTTGATTGCGCTCGGACTGTTCGGGCTGGGCCTCGCTTTGCGCCTTCCGGGATACGCATCCAACGTGCACGTGGACGGCATCGGCCACTGGCACCATCGCATCCACCGCTTCTGGGAGGCGCTCGCAGAAGGCAGGTACGCGGACACCTACCAGGCGCCCCACCCAGGGGTGACCCTCATGTGGCTGGGAGGGCTGTTTCGCAAGTGGTTCGGCGTGTTCGGCGAGCCCCTGAGCATCGACACGATGCTGCCTCCCAAGCTGCCGGCGATCCTGATCGGAAGCCTGCTCGGGCCGCTCACGTTCGCCATCCTCGCCCGCCTCCGCGCGATCCCACGAAGCTGGCTGCTCGCCCTCATTCTCGGCTTCCTGTTCGCCACCGAGAACATGTTCATTCGGCAGTCGCACTTCATCCACCTCGACATGATCGCCACCACGTGCGCGTGGCTTGGCGTGCTGCTCGTGTTCCGCGTCGAGCGCGTGCGCACGGTGAAGAGCGCGCTGCTGGCAGGCGCCGTCTTCGCGCTCGGCATCCTGACGCGCATCTCGATCGCGCCCATCTTCGCCGCTGCCCTGCTCACCATCGCCGTAGGGGGCGCGCTCCGAAGGTCCCCGTTGTCTCCTGAGAGGCGCGACTTCACTCCACTCAAGCTCGCGATCGTCGCCGGCCTCTGTGCCATCGCCGTGTTCATCGCGCTCTGGCCTGCGAT
>CAYNOM010001488.1:0-1609 GCA_964398415.1 uncultured Polyangiales bacterium
CGACGAAATGTGCGTGACCACGCCGAGGTCGTCAGGAACCATCGACTGCCCGTACCAGTTGTCGCCCCAGCAGCGGACGTTGCCCGAGAAGTCGAGCGCGCAGACATGGGTCTGGCCCATGCTCACCTCGGCGGTCGGGCCAAGATCCTCGGGAAGATGGGTCTGGCGCTGCGAGCCCTCACCGAGGCAAGAGAGCCTGTCCGCCTCGTCGATCATGCACACGGCAGAGCCGGAGGCTTCCAGGGCCTTGAACCGACCGAGCGACGCGGGCGGCGTCGACTCGTAGTTGAAGTTGCTGCCCCAGCAGCGCAGCTCTCCGCGCACCGTCAGCGCGCAGGTCTGGCGAGGACCGCCAAACAGCTCGACCAGTTCTTCGAGGTCGGGGGGCACTTCCATGGCTGCGTTCGGCCACTTGCCCCAGCAGCGCACCGAGCCGTCATCGATCAGCGCGCAGGCGTGCGAGGCACCGACGATGACCTGCTTCGCTTCACCGAGGTCGTCTGGCACGTCCAGCGTGTCGAGCCTGCTCGGGTCGGCCTCGCCCCAGCAGTGCACGTCGCCGTCTGCCTCCACCGCGCAGGTGTCGTACCAAGTCGTGTGGAGCGAGGTGTAGAAGCCGAGCTCCGTGCGCCACGTGCGGCTTCCCCAGCATCGCATCTTGCCGTCGTCTTGGAGAGCGCAGGTGTGCTCGTGGCCCGCCGTCAGCGCCACGACCGCGCCGAGGTCCGCAGGCGGTGTGGCCTGGCCGTGGTTGTCGTTTCCCCAGCAGCGCAGCGCACCGCTCGCCCTCAGCGCACAGGTGTGGCCGCCGCCGGCCGCGACGAGCACCGCATCGTCGAGATTGACGGGCACGTCGAGCTGTCCGTGGTAGTCGGCACCCCAGCAACGCGCCTCGCCCGAGGTGAGGACGACGCACGCGTGATCGCTGCCGGCCGCCAGGTAGCTCGCCGGTAGCAGGTCGGCGGGAGGCGGCGCCACGGGGTTGAGGCCGGACCATCCGAAGCAGCGGACCTTACCATCTACCGCCAGCGTGCAGGTGTAGTCATAGCCGCCGGCCACCTGGACGATCTCGGCATCCTGGGCGCAACTCGTGCTCGGATCTGCGTCGTGATCGAAAGCGCCGTTCTCGCAGGCGACGGGGGGCGCATCGCGACCGGCGCAGTAGGTGCCCGCTTCGCACGGCGCGCAGACCCGATCGCTCGTGGCGGTCGGCGGGGTGATCTCGAACGAGCCCGCCGCGCACACCGTCAGCGTGGCGCAGACGCGGTCCGAGGTGGTCGTGGGCGCCTGGCTCTGGTACCGGCTCGCGCTGCACACCGTGAGCGCCGCGCACGCGCGGTCGGAGGTCGCGGTGGGCGCCCGGCTCTCGAACTCGTCCGCGTCGCACGCCGTGAGCGCCTGGCACTTGCGGTCGGATGTGGCGGTGGGCGCCGCGAGCTCGAACTCGTTCGCATCGCACTCCGTCAGGATCTCGCACTCGCGGTCGGACGTCGCGGTGGGCGCTGCGCTCTCGTACTGCTGTGCGCTGCAGAGGGTGAGTGCCTGGCACTTGCGGTCGGATGTGGCGGTGGGCGCCGCGAGCTCGAACTCGTCCGCCTCGCACGCCGTC
>CAYNOM010001489.1:0-1605 GCA_964398415.1 uncultured Polyangiales bacterium
GCGCATCCCGCGATCACTTGGCTTCTCCACTGCGCGGGGACGGTCCTTTGAAGCCAAGGTGTTGGCGACGTCGAAATCCAAAGGTGCCGAGCGGTCCTTTGAAGCCACGGGTTGGCGATCGTCGAAATCCAAAGGTGCCGAGCGGTCCTTTGAAGCCAAGGATTGGCGACGTCGAGATCCAAAGGTGCCGAGCGGTCCTTTGAAGCCACGGGTTGGCGACGTCGAAATCCAAAGGTGCCGAGCGGTCCTTTGAGGCAACCGGCTGGGCGCACTGCGCTTCGCTCTGCGGCGGCAGTCGTTTGAGGCTGTCGGTCGGCTGCGCCACGCTTCGATGCAAGCACCAACCCTTTGAGACAACGCGCAGCCCAAGCGCCCATCCCTCATAGACTGCCGCGGGCTAACTTGGCATTGGAGCTGACAAGCCCCGCTGGGGCTGCTCCACGCTCACCGCAGGAGCCGCCCGACCACGGCCCTCCATGAACTGCCGCGAAGCCGTGGTCGGGCGGCGCTCGACGAATTATGCTCGCGTCGAGCTCAGCGCGGCGGGGCTTGCAGCTCAACGCCACGTCCGTTAGGCCGACAGTGAGACCCCAGAACGAGAGACCGCGTTGACGCTTCTCCTAGGCACGTTCGCTGCGCTCGCCGCACTCGCTGCCAATCTCGTTGCCTACCGGCATGCACGCGCGATGCTCCGCTTCACGGGCTCGTCACCCAAGTCGAAGAACCCAGAGGAACTCTCGGTCTCGCAGAAACTCGCCGTTCTTCTCACTGGCATCAACAATCCACGCCCGGTCGATACCGAGCGTCCAGAGCAGTACGGCCTTCAGTACGAACCACGTCTCATTCCCGTCGGCTCTCGCGTCAGCCTTGGTGCATGGTTGATTCCACACGAGAGACCCATCGGAAGCGTTCTGCTCTTCCACGGCTACACCGCGTCGAAATCCACCTTGTTGGTTGAAGCGCGTGCATTCCACGAGCGCGGCTACGCCGCGCTCGTGGTCGATTTCCGCGGAAGCGCCGACTCCTCGGAGACGTACACAACTGTCGGGTACCACGAAGCGGACGACGTTCGAGCCGCGGTCGACTACGCGGTTCGTGAGCTCGGTTTCGCAGCGCCGGTGGTCTACGCCCGTTCAATGGGCGCCGCTGCCGTGCTCCGCTCCGTGGCCGTTCACTCGCTTCCCGTGACCGCCCTGGTCCTGGAGGGCGTCTTTGACGAAATGCTCACCACCGTCAAGCAACGCTTCTACGCGATGGGCGTTCCGGCCGTGCCTTTCGCTCACCTGCTCGTCTTCTGGGGCGGACTGCAGTTCGGCTTCTGGCCATTCACACACAACCCGTCAGCCTACGCGCATCGCTGCAGTCTGCCCGTGCTGATGCTCCACGGTTCCCGCGATCCTCGTGCCACGCTCGAGCATGCAAACTCGGTGTTCAACGCACTGGCGGGCGCCAAACGCCTCTGCACGTTCGAGGGAGCGACGCATGAGCAGCTCGCACTGGTCGATCGCGTTCGCTGGGATAGCGCTGTGGATCAGTTCCTCACTACGCTCATCGCCAAGACCCCAGATGCGGCCTAACTTGGCATTGCAGCTGACGAGACCCGCT
>CAYNOM010001490.1:0-1605 GCA_964398415.1 uncultured Polyangiales bacterium
GAGGGCGTCTGGTACAGCGCCTCGTTCTTGGTCGGGTCTGGGTCGACGACGAGACAGCCGAACAGCAGGCAGCTCGCCAGCACGGCGACGCCAGTGAGTGGAACACGATGCATGAAGTTTGCCCCTTGTGATTGGACTCGTGAGCGAGAACGTGATCGCTCTACTCGAAAGCGGGGCAACCGCTGGTGACCGTCTGCGAACCATTCACGAACCGGCGCGTTCCGCTCCTCGCGCGGCGAGCAGCTGCCGCAGGCACGCCGCTGCCGGCACGCCCCCGCCGAGATCCCGGCGAGGGCGTGGCGCCGAGCGGCGTGCGGGCACTCGCGCGCGTTGGTCGCGCGCGCGGTCGGCGACTAGCGCCGAGGCGACGTGTCTTCCAAGTACCGGAAGAAGTCCGAGTTTGCGCTGAGCATCAGCGTCGAGTTCTCGCCCACGGCTTTGGCGTAGTTCTCGAGCGTTCGCAGGTAGGAGTAGAACTCGGGATCGGCTCCGTAGGCGGCGCCGTACACGCGCGTCGCCTCGGCATCGGCACGGCCGCGAATCTCTTCGGCCTTGCGGCTGCCCTCGGACAGGATGCGTCGCTGCTCGCGCTCGGTTTCGCCGTCGATCTCCGCGCTGCGCCCCGCGCCCTCCGAGCGGAACTCTTCCGCCACGCGCTGGCGCTCGGCGATCATCCGATCCTCGACCTTGCTGCGCACCTCATCGATGTACATGAGGCGCTTGATCCTCAAGTCCACCAGCTCGATGCCCAGCGGCGCGATGATCTTCTGCGCTTCGGCCACGATCTCGCGCGTGAGCTGCTCGCGGCCCTTCTTGGGCGGAGCCTTCAAGTCGACGTCGGTGCGCACCGGCTCTTCTTCCTCGAGCAAGTCCGCGTCCGGCTTCCAGTCCTTGGAACGGACGATTTCCTCGAGGTCGGTGTTGGAGATCTTGTCGCGCACGACCGAATCCAGGATGTCGTTGAGGCGCGAGCGTGCTCCCGCCTCGTCGCGCACGCTCTTGAGAAATTCGAGCGGGTCGACGATGCGCCAACGCGCCGTGGTGTCGACGCTGATGAACTCGCGCCCGAGGGTAGGCACCTGGTTGGGATCGCCGTCCCACACCAATAGGCGCTTGTCGAATCGGCGCACTTCCTGGATGAGCGGCTTCTTCCAGTGCAACCCGGGCTTGTCGATGACGTTGCCCTTGGGCTCGCCAAACTCGACGACGATGGCTTGCTCGGCCTCGTCGACCACGTAGGCCGATGACCACAAACCCACGAGCGCTAGCAGCACTACGAAAACTGCAACCAAGGTCCAGCTTTGACGCTTGCTCATGGCTTTGCTCCCTGCTTCGCGCTCTTCGCGGCCGCGCCGTGCAGATCCAACAGCGGCATGTGCTCGCTCTTGCCGCTTTGCACCACCAGCACCTTGCCTGCCTGCGGAAGCACGTCCCCGATCATCTCGAGGTACATGCGGCGACGCGTGACCTCGGGTGCTCCGCGGTACTCCTTGAGGATAGCGTTGAAGCGCGCAACCTCGCCTAGCGCGTTGTTCACGCGCTCGGCTTCATAGCCCTCTGCCTCCGCGACCAGTTGATTGGCTTGGCCTTTGACTCTGGGTATGA
>CAYNOM010001491.1:0-1601 GCA_964398415.1 uncultured Polyangiales bacterium
GGCAGCGTCGTGGCAGCGGAACGCGGGGTGGGACGCAAAGCCGGGCGGAGCAGCGTCGGGATTGTCGTAGAAATGGTAGGTGTCCTCGGTGACGTACCCGCGTTCCCCCGCGATGCGAGTGGCCATGTGGTCACCGGCGCGGAACGTCCGGTACACCTCGACGGTTCCGCCCGGCTCCTTCACCCACACGTCCATCTCTGCGACGGAGATCCCCACCTCGCCGTAGCCACGCCGCTCCGTCATGAAGCCGCTGCCGGCGACTCCGATCGGTTGGGTGCTCGCCCCCGGGAGACAAGGGTCAGGACCGCCGACGGCAGCACAACTGGTGTGCTGCAGCCAGTCAATAGTGGCTCCCCAGTCGATGCGATAGAAGGTGCCTTCGGGCCCGGTCGAAAGCGCGGGCAGGCCGTGCGCGCGCCCGCCCATGATGATGTAGGCGTTGAGCAGGCCGAAATGGTTCGAATAGCCGCAAAGCTCCTTTTGCGTGCACCAGTGCTGCTCATCCGAGCTCCAAAGGTTGTACTCGAGAATGTACTCTTTGGTGTCCCCCGGCAGCGTCCAACGAAGCACTGCCACGACGCGAGCATCTGGGTTTTGTGTGCGGGTCAGGCGCACGCGCGCATCGAGGTAGAAGGAGTCCAGGTTCGCCGGAGTCTCCATGCCGAACGCAGAGTGTTCTTGAATCGAGTTCGCCACGTACTGCTTCGACGGATCGAAGCCGGGCTCGTTGGAGTAGATGAGGCGATCTGCGTACTGGGCGGTGAGGATGCTCGCGCGCCACGAGCCGTCCGTATGCGGCTCCCAATCGAAGTAGTTCAACGGGTACTTGACGTGCTGATACGGGGCCCAGTTGTGGGCAACGTTGACCATGTAGCTGGGGTCGCCGTTCGTCGCGCTGCCGTTGTAGGCCACGTAGAAGGGACCAGGATTCGGATTGCGGTTCGTGTTCTGTATGTCCTCCGTGAGGAAGGCGTACAGCAGCCCGCCGCCACCTTCCGGACAGTCCACGAACTGGTAATGGTCCGAGCTGTTCTCCAGTGGCATCGCGGCCGATCTGATGCAGCGTTTCGTCATCCTAGGCGATGCGCTGAGCGACCTGCGCCTCGCGACCTCAAATGGATGACGCCCGTCGGCGTGCATCAATGCGTCTGGAGCTGCAAGCATATCCTCCTCGGACCCGCCCTGCAGCGGAGCGGATCCCCCCGTATCCAACGCGCCGCGCGATGCTGCCAGCACCAGTCCACGTGGGCTCTGCAGGAACGGATCTAGCCCTCCATCCGCGGGCCCTGACCCACGATCATCCTCGCTCTCGCCTGACGTTGCTCTCTCGACTGCGCCGCCGGCCTGGTCTGTGTCGGCTGCGCCACCTGAGCTCGTTCGCGTCGAATCATTTCCGCCGGCGCTACATGCGGCGGCGAGAGCGGTGAGCGCACCCATCGCGAAGCGAATCATGCGTGTGGACATCGCGTTTCCTGGCGGCCGAGGGGTGAACGAGACAACCGCCGCACAGGGGAGAGCCGCCGGGAAACCGCCACGGCTCAATTTTCCGCTCACGCTGAGACGTGGGTCGGTGAAAGACAGGAATGGCCCACCACGTCTAC
>CAYNOM010001492.1:0-1600 GCA_964398415.1 uncultured Polyangiales bacterium
GATCTCGCGCGTAGCGGCGAGGTGGAGCTGTCCGTCATGCTCGATCCCTTCTTTGTCGATCAGCTGCCGCAGGGGCTCGTCATCGATGGCACAGGCCGCGTCTTGATCGGAAACTACGCCGGCAACGGCACGGGCAACGTGCTCGGCTGGACTCCCGGCACGATGCCAGAGGCGCTTGCGTCGAGCCCTGACATCGCCGATCCGACCGACCTCTTGCTCGACCCGATGCCGCGCTGAGGGCGAGGGTTACAGGCAAATGCCCACGCCAGGTGGCGTCTGTGAAGTGGCTACGCAGCTCGCGCAGTCGCGGTTGATGCCGCCGATGGAGCACAGGCGCTGGCATTTCTGCTCGAAGAGTCCCGTGCAGACCAACCCCGCCTGGCACTGAAGCACGCTCTCGCACGTGGCGCCGACGTCGCCAGCGCCCGGAGGCACGCAGGCTGTCTCGCCTCTCGCGCCTGCGATGGCGCAGGTTCGATCTGCAGCGCAGCCGAGAGAGCCGCGCAGCGGGTGGCAGGAGGTCAGACACTCGCTCGCGAGCTCGTCGCGCGCGAGGGGCACCTTCACCACGCGACTCGCACAGTGGGCATACCTCTCTGCGTCCGTGCGCGATTGCCGAAAATCGAGGTGATAGGTGGCGTGAGGGGCGTAAGACTTCCAGATGCGATAGTCGCACGGCTCTGCAAAGCCAATGTCCTGAAGGCGCCCGCTACACGAGATCTCACTGCCGCTCGGGCTCAGCGCACCGATCGTGCACGCGAAGGAGTGTCCGTTCAGGCTGACCGACGCGCGTGTCACCGCGCCCGTCATCCGCGTGCTCAGGGTGAAGCCCCCGCCTGCGTCGACGCGCATGTCGCTCGCGGGCACGCGTGGACCGTAGTGGGCCGGGCAGTAGTCGCGGCTGTACAGCGTGAGCTCGGGCGAGTCGTCCGAGGCGCATTCGCGGATGAGCTCGAAGGGGCTCTGGACGCCGTTCGAGATCGCACACGTCGCGTAGTCGGCATCGAACGTGTAAAGGGGGGTCTCGGGCTCGAGCAGCGTTTGACGGTCTTCGCGACGCGCCCGCATCAACTGGGCGCGCACCTTCGCGTAGGTTCCTTGGCCCTCCGACGCTTGCCAGTAGTCGAGCGGAATGCGCTGCCGGATCTGCCAGCCATGCAGGTCACGCCCCCAGTACTCGTCGGTGGGCTCCGGCGCCGAGAACGTGAGGGCCAGAGCACGATAGGTCCCCGATCGGTCTTGTGCCTCGAGCTGCACCGCGCGGTTGCCTTCCGGCAAGAGCCCACGAAACTCGAGCCGCGCGCGGGGGTCGACGCGCTCTTCGTGGGTGGGGCTGAGCATGCAGCCTTGAAGCTGAGCTGCGAGCAGCGCCGCAAAGGTGCTGCAGCCGTGAGCAGCCATCATCGCCGTGCGCCTACGCTTTGCCCACCCTGATATCATCGCTGCATCCTCCTCACCGAACCCCACGACGGCGTCCAGGCGGAGTCGTATTGGGCCCGCGCTCGCCGTTTTCGACATGCTGAGCTTAGATTTTGTCAGCCACGCGCCCGCCAATGATGAGCTGGGCGGCTGGGTCAAAGTGATAGTGCTCGCTGAGGTC
>CAYNOM010001493.1:0-1600 GCA_964398415.1 uncultured Polyangiales bacterium
GGGGGGGGGGGGGTGGGGGGGGGGGGGGGGGGGGGGGGGGGGGGGGGGGGGGGGGCGGTTCCGTCGGAGGGCGTCGTATCGTCAACCGGAGTTTGGCTCTCAGCAGTCGGCTCGATCACTGCCAACGAACCGGTCGACGCAACGCCAGGCCGATCTGGCCCCTTGCACGAGCATCGAGCTCGGCCTCAATGGCGGGTGTGCGGGGGACATCGCCCAGGAGGAAGCCGGTGCGAACCCGCTCGGCCGGCGAGGACGCGACGGCTTCCAGGCAGTCTTCGCGAGACTTCGCGGCCATCGCCTCGGCGATGGCCCGAAAATGCCCGAGGGCTCGTTTGTCCACCGCCATGTCGGGATTCTGTGCCTCGGACTCGTGTTGGTCAACCAACGGTGGAGGGTCAGCCGCCAACGCCGAGCTCCTGCAGTTCGAGTTTTTTGGCTTTGTCGCGCAGGTCGGCGGCGCGTTCGAAGTCGAGGCGCTCGGAGGCGTCGCGCATCAGGCGGCGCAGGCGGGCGATCTCGGCCTTCACGTCGCCGTCGCTGTCGTAGCGGGCGCCGTCCTCGGCCACCTCGGGCAGCGGGAAGTAATCGAGCTCGGCCATGCGCACCAGCGGGTCGTCCATCGAGCGCGTGGTGCTGCGCGGCGTGATGCCGTGCTCCAGGTTGTAGGCCTCCTGGATGGCGCGGCGGCGGTCGGTCTCGTCGATGGCGCGGCGCATGGAGTCCGTCATCACGTCGGCGTACAGGATCACGCGGCCGTTCACGTTGCGCGAGGCGCGGCCCATGGTCTGGATGAGCGAGCGGGTCGAGCGCAGGAAGCCTTCCTTGTCGGCGTCCAGCACCGCCACCAGCGACACCTCGGGCAGGTCGAGGCCCTCGCGCAGCAGGTTGATGCCGACCAGCACGTCGAAGACGCCCTTGCGCAGGTCGCGCAGGATCTCGGTGCGCTCCAGGGTGTCGATGTCCGAGTGGAGGTAGCGCACCTTCACGCCGAGGTCGCGATAATAGTCGGTCAGGTCTTCGGACATCTTCTTGGTCAGCGTCGTCACGAGCACGCGCTCGCCGGCTTCCACGGTCTTGCGGACTTCTTCCAGCAGGTCGTCCACCTGGTGACCGGCGGGCCTCACCTCGATCTGCGGGTCCACGAGGCCCGTGGGGCGTACGAGCTGTTCCACCAGCACGCCGCCCGCGCGCTCGATCTCGAAGTCGCCGGGCGTGGCCGACACGTAGAGCGTGGGGCCGAGCACCTGCTCGAACTCCTCGAACTTGAGAGGCCGGTTGTCGAGGGCCGACGGCAGGCGAAAGCCGAAATCGACCAGGGTTTCCTTGCGGGAGCGGTCGCCACGGTACATGGCGCCCACCTGCGAGACGGTGACGTGGCTCTCGTCGATGAAGGCGATGAAGTCCGCGGGGAAGTAGTGGAGCAGGGTCGGCGGCGTCTCGCCGGGCTTGCGGCCGGTGAGGTGGCGCGAGTAGTTCTCCACGCCGGGGCAGGTGCCCATCTCGGTGAGCATCTCGATGTCGTAGAGGGTGCGCTGCTCCAGGCGCTGGGCCTCCAGCATCTTGCCGGCCAGGCGCAGTTCGGCCAGGCGGGTGCCGAGTT
>CAYNOM010001494.1:0-1600 GCA_964398415.1 uncultured Polyangiales bacterium
AGATCATCGCCCGCGAGACCCTGGCCGTGTCCGTCGAGCACGTCAAGGAGAGTGCAGCCCCCGAGCTGCCGCACGTCAAGAGAGACAGCATCGACAAGGAGACCGTGATTATCGCCCTTGCCCCGGTGTGACGGTGGCGAGCTACGGTGAAAAGCCGAAAGTCACGCCGAGCGTCGGTACATGCGTTCGCACCCAGCGCGTGGGCATCTCCACCGTGGTCGTGTAGTAGCCGAGCTCCGCACAGACCGTGGCTGTCAGTCGATAGTCGCAATAGGCCGCGCGAAAGGCGTGAAGTGGCGTGCCCGAGGGCGGGTCGATGCGCAGCGCGCTGACGCGCACGCGGAACGGCGCAAACCGCACCACGCCGTAGACGCCCAGGGCGTTGCCGCGCGCGAGCTCACGCGACTTACCTCGATCGGAGCGAAAGCGACCGTAAGGTATGTAGCCCTGTGTAAGGCCACCCTCGACCACGAAGTCCTCATCGAGCAGCTGATACCCTGCGCGCAGCGTCAACGGCTCCACGTGCCACAGGCTCAGCGTGTCGTGGCCGAAGGCCTCCGCGCTAAGTCCCCCGCGCAGAAACGGGCCGGCGCGCTCGGTGTGTCGGCCGCGAAAGCCGAGATCGAGCTCGCCGAGAAACGCCTGCTCGTTGCCCGCGCTGCCACCTCCGATCGCGGCGAGGCTGTTGAGGTGCACCGCAAGCGCCTCGCGCGTCGCGAAGTGCTCGAGCGCATAGAGCACCATGAACCCGGTCTGCATATCGTGCTCGGGGCGTGTACGCGAGTAGTTGAGCGTCCAACGAACACCGAGGATCGCGCCCTTGGTGCTGTAGATCAGGTCCCAGCAGCCCCAGTCCTTCGGACAGCCCTGACTGTCGAGCTCGGACCTTTCGTCCTTTGGGTCGTCGTCAGCGATGGGAGCAGGTGGACCGTCCGCCTCGGCAGCCGCCATGGCAGCCTCGAACATCTGCTGCTGCATGGCGTCTTCGGCAGAGACCTGTGCCTCCGCCCCGGCGGGTGGCTGGTCACTCGGGAGCGCAGTCGCGCCTTCTGAGGGCGCAACGGCGCCAGGATCGACGCCTTCCTCGATCGCGTGAGGTTGCACCTCGGGACTCGCGGGTGTGGGGGCGGTCGCTCCTACTTCGTCGGGTGCAGGCTCACCCGTGGGGGGCAGCTCGCCCACCTCCCCGAGCTCAGGATCTTGCGCGAACGCAGGCCGCGGCCCCGCGATAACGAGTAGCAACGCGGCTAGCCAGCCCCAGAGCACGCAGGTCGGCCGCATCGGGCCAGGCCGAAACGTCCTCCGTGACTTGGCAGTCTGCAGCTCGCTCATGGGCTAACGCAGCTCACACGTAATCTCGCCCAGGTCGACGATCAGCTCGTCACTCTGAGGAATCTGGAGTTCGAAGCTGCACATCCCCTTATCGGAAAGAATCCGTGCCGGATGCATGCCTGGCGGAAGTCCCTCGAGCTCGAAGCCGCCCTCGGCATTGAGCGCCGACGCTTGTAGCCCCGTGCTCGCATCGATCTGCAGCTCGCCGTACTTCGGAATGACCTTTGCCCCGGCGTTGATCATGACCGCGTGACCTCGAAAGTAGTGT
>CAYNOM010001495.1:0-1600 GCA_964398415.1 uncultured Polyangiales bacterium
CCGTGCGTCTACAAGGGTGGCATGAGCGCCTCTGCCGACCCTCGAAGCCGTCTGACCGACGAAGAGCAAGCCTCGCTGGAGCGACTGCTCGTGGTCGCGCGCCGCGACACCCACCAGGCGAAGAGGGTTGCCGATTTCCTGCTTGCCTGGTGGAACGCCGAGGAGTGCGGCGGCTTCGACCTCGTGACCTTGTGGTCTGTTGATCGGGCGATTGCGAGCGACATGCTCCAGATCGTCCACCTCATCGCACGGGTCCAGTCGTACCCGGATTCACTCGGCTACGGGCGAGAGTTCGGCGAGATCGTCAGCATCTGGCGGCCCGAGAAGCCCGCGTAAAGCGCTGGTCCATCAGAGCCAAGACTCTCGAACGTCCAACCACGATGTCGGCCTGCCGGTGCGAGGCTTGTCGGCTCACCCGACGGCCGTGGCAGCCGTGTGCACGGCCCCCTCGAAGCGCTCAAGCGCTTCAGCGACCCCCACGCCGGCTTTCACGACACGGTACGCCGACGCCGCCATCTCCGGCGTCCAAGCACCGAGGTCACCCCCGAGCGCGAGCACCACGCTCGTCGCCGCGGCGTGCGAGCGACACGCCGCCAGCCGCAGCGCGCACACGGCGCGATGAAACGCAGCGAGTCCGCCCGGCACATCGCGCTCCGCAAGCCCCCAACTCCGGCCATCCACTTCGACGAACGGAAGGCGCCCCTGCAGGGCATAGAACACCGACCCGTCCAGTGGCGACAGCCCGAGAGCCGCACGTAGCTCCGCGCGCGTCATGGGCCGTCCGGCGCACCGCAGTGCGCACTCGATCCGCTCTGACATGGACGACATTGCGCCTCCAAGGTTTGACTCCGGGCCGTCAGGGGGTCGGCCCGGAGTCGCAGTGTTGTCGGCCTCTAGAGGTCACGCAAGGAGGCTTGCTTCGCCTTTCAGGCACCCTTTATGGGAGGGTTCTGCCGCCACAACAGCGGGCGGCCGGCCCGGTCGTTCACGAGTCGCTCGAGCAGCGATGCCTCCTCCGCCGACAGCTCCCACCCCGACAGGTGCTCGAGGCGACGCTGCGCGAAGCGTCGTTCCGCCGGGATCAAGCCTGGCAGCGCCCCGCGCGCTACGGCAGGCGCCACGGCTTCCGCGGCGGTGCCCATCACCTGGCGCAAATGCTCAGGGTCCAGCAGCCCGTCGGGGTCGACCCGGTGCCTAAAGCACGCGATGCGCACGACGTGTTGCGCCACTCGGTCATGACATTCGACCGACACCTCGATGAGGTAGACGAAGCCATCGGCACATGCAGAAGACGCTCGGCGCCCCTCCGCGAACTGCCGTACTGCCGCTCCGGACAAGGCTCGAACGATGCCCGGCTCTGGTCGCTCGAAGTACCACACCGCTACGCCCATGACCTGAACAGGATGGTCGACACGGCCGCGCACATCAACGCCTGGAGCGGCTGCTCGTGCTTCGGCTCACCCTCACGAGCGTGGGGTGACAACCGCCTGCAAAGTACGCGGCATCTCTCGGACGGGGCGCAAAACGCGTGCACCGTCCACGTCGTCCGCGACAGCGGCCGCGCCGGACGCCGGTCGGGCAGTCGTGGAGTACCGCGGCT
>CAYNOM010001496.1:0-1598 GCA_964398415.1 uncultured Polyangiales bacterium
CAGACGTTGTAGGCGATGGCGCTTCCGACGTGGCGCTGCAGATACGAGTTGTCGCGCACAAAGCGCTCCGAGCGCGGGTTGAGGTTGAACGCCTGGGTCTCCTCCTGGCCATCGCTTCCGCTCTGCCAGGGAAACATCGCGCCCTTGAAGCCCGCCCTTTCGGCCGCCGCGCGCGCCTCACCCAGGCGCCGGTAGCGGTACATCAGGAGTGACCGCGTGATCTCGGGCATTCGATAATTGAAGAAGGGAAAGATGAACAGCTCATCCCAGAACACGTGGCCTTGGTACGCCTCCCCAGCCCAGCCGCGCGCGGGCACGCCGATATCGAGTCCGATGGAGTTCGGCGACACGGCTTGCAGCAGGTGAAACATGTGCAACCGAAGCAGCATCGGGACGTTCGCCGTAAACCCGCGATCGACCGGCTCGATATGCACCTCGAAGTGGCGCCAGAGGTGCTGCCAGGCACGCACATGATCGGCGAGCTCGGCATCGAAAGAACGCGCGCGCGCGACCGCCTTCTTCGCCTCGAGCCCGCACTCCGAGATGGCGGGGTCTCGAGAGGTGTAGAGCGAGGCCAGCTTCTCGAGCAGCAGCGTCTCGCCTTGCTCGAGGTCGACGGTGATCTCCTCCGCGATGTGTCCCGGCTCCTCGATGGTTCGGCGGCGAACAGCGAGCAGCTGCTTGTCCTTGAACGCTCGCGTTCGTGCTGCCTGCGCGACATGAAGATTCGACTGGCAGGTGCGCACGAGCAGGTGCACGGAGCCCGCTTCAAAGACCTCGCTTGCGAGCGGCTCGAGATGCTTGTTGTTGAACTTCCGATACAGCTTCGCGCCCGCATTGACGACGCGCCCGTCGATCCCCGAACGGACCGTGACGTCGTCAGACCAGTTGCCGGCGGTCAGCGAAAGCTCCAGCGCGCCGAGGTGCATGCTGCCCATCGAGACCAGGCGACGCTCCTCGAGCGTACTCTGCCGCCCTCGGCCGTCCTCGAAGCGGATGCACCGGAGCAAGATGCCACGCCGCAGATCGAGCTGCTGCCGGTAGGAAAGGAGCTTGACGGTGCGGGCATCGAACCAATCTCCGTCACCGATGCGGAAGCGTAGAGCGAGCCAGTTGGGGAGGTTGACGAGGTCCTCGTTCTCGACGACGCGACCGGCAATGTCCGTGCGCAACCGATTGTAGCCGCCAGCGAGGTAGGTCCCGGGATAGTGGATGCCATCCGCCACGGCACCGGCTGCGGCACCGCGCGTCGCGAAGTAGCCATTGCCAAGCGTGCACAGCGCTTCCCGGATGCCCTCCTTCGTCACGTCGAAGTCCTCGTACACCAGGGACCACGCGGCAGACGGGTCGGCGGCCACCCGGACCTGCGCCAGGTCGGTGACGACGACATGGGCGCCCGCCTCGCGCAGCGCCTGCACCTGCCCTCGTCGATCGACGCCGATGACGCAACCAAATCCACCGGCTCGCCCGGCCGCGACGCCGGCGATTGCGTCTTCCACGACTACGGCACGCGAAGGCACCGCGCCCACGCGCCGCGCCGCCTCCAGAAATGCATCCGGGGCCGGCTTGCCGTCGAGCTCGAGGCGGGCGAGATCCAA
>CAYNOM010001497.1:0-1598 GCA_964398415.1 uncultured Polyangiales bacterium
TTCGAAGAGTGTGGTGTCGGTGCAGGGCGTGAACTGAACCGCGTCGCACCGTCTACGTTCACGTCTACGTCGACGTGTCCGTCTGACGAGTGATCACAAGTCGCTCACCATTCCAAGTGCGGCCCTCCATCCCTTCTCGTAAGCCAGGAAGTTGTTCATGCCCCTCTGAAGGATGAGCCAGCCCGGCTCGCCGTTGGAGCGTTTGTGACCGCCTAGAGCCGCGATCCCGAGGAGGGCTTGCTGCGCGGTGGGCGCCGCTGGGATTTTGCGACTGCTGAAGTGCCGCAGGACCTTGATCTGCAGTGGGCTCAGGAACTCGCTCGCCGGGCTGTCGGGCCTCTCTCGTGCGTGCGCGCGCAACGCCAAGATCTCGACCGCGATGGGTAGACACAGCGCGAGGAAGGTCAGGAGCGCCTCTTTGGATTCGAATTGACGCTCCTCGATGAGACAGCCCGACTTGAGGGCTTTGTTGCACTCCTCGATCAGCCAACGTGCTCGATAGGCATCGACGATCGAGGAGACGTCTTCGGGGGTCTCGATGGGCTCGGTCGTGTACAAGAGCCACTCGATCGGTTCGTGACCCTTGGGAGGCTTCGGCTCCCACACTCGAACGACGTTCACCGAGAGCGTTGCGGGGAACGCACTTCCCATGTACCGCGGCCGACGCAGCTCGACGCGGGTCGAGGCGAAGCGGAGCGTCGCGGCCCTGGCCGGTCTCGACGGATGGGCTTTGGCGCTCCTCGGGGCGCTGGAGGACTTACGCCTCGAGATGGCGACCTCGCGGGTGAGGACCCCACGAGTGGTCTCGACCAGCTCGCCGACCGATCCATCGATCCCCTCCCCGCTGCGAGCGCCCCGATTCTTCATCCGAACTCGAAACACGAATCGATGCCGGTGCTCGATGCAGTCTGCCATCAGCTCATAGCTGTCGGTCTCGCGGTCCGCGATGTGGAGTACGTCGGCGGTCGGTAAGAGGGCCGAGGTGTGTGCGATACCCCGCCCCCACCGCTCGAACTCGCGGTTCTTCTTCTTGCGAGTCTGCGCGCCCGACGCGCCACGCCTTCTTTCTTGGGTGGAACTCCGCTTCTTGGGCGCTCGAGAGCGGAAGATCGGCTCGGCGTAGGTGGTGCCCAGCGGGCGCTTCGAGCCTCTGGGGACGAGCAGCGTGTAGTGAAGGAAGAAGCCCGGCTTGCCAGTGTTGAGGTAGCCGACCTCCGCTGGGTCTGCGTGAGGGAAATGGCAGGTCGTCGTGTCGTGGATCGCGAGCAAGGGCCCCGTCCTTTGGGCGCGCTCGACCGTGGCCCCCGCGTGGGCTTCATGGAGCAGGTCGAAGGTCACGGCCTGGTTGTTCATGAGCCGGTACGCGCCCTCCAGCTCGGCCTCTGACCCCATCGCTTCAGGCAGGCTCACTTGGGGTCGACGCGCGAGCTTGCCTACCACGCGACCGACGCGTCGGGTCCGCCGCGGATCACCAAGATCTGCATGGGCGAAGTCGGATGAGATCCTGCGAACTGCGGCAACAGGGAGCTTCATGGCCCCCTTACACGTGAACTGCGCGCGCGAGTCGATCCGACAAACGATCGACCCCCGTCGGCGAA
>CAYNOM010001498.1:0-1591 GCA_964398415.1 uncultured Polyangiales bacterium
CGAAGATGCTCTTGCTGTCGTAGAGCAAGCGGCCGATGAGCGTGCTCTTGCCGTCGTCGACGCTGCCGCAGGTGAGCAGGCGCAAGAGATCCATGCGCTGCAGGGCGGTCGTGTCGAAGGGCTTGGTGGAGTCGACTGAGGTGCTCATAGGCTCATCCATCCCAATCCACGTTGTGAATGTGATTCCACGGCGTCACACGGGTTCCGGTGCGAGTGCTCTGGTCGCTTCCGCCATAGACCAGCACCTTCGTGACGGGTCGGTGCTCGCTCGACCGCTCGACGAGCGCGGCGAAGCGGTCGAGTTCGTCGAAGAAGTCGCTGCCCACGGTCGCGCCCGATTTCGCCTCGACCGCGACGATGTCGTGCCCTCGCTCGACGACGAGATCGACCTCGGTGCCCTTCGACTCGCGAAAGTGAAAGAGCGAAAGCGGAAAGCCGCGATGAAGCCGGGCCTTTGCGATCTCCGACGCCACGAAGCTCTCGAAGAGCGCGCCGCGCAGCGGATGCAGCGCGAGCTGATCGGGTGTGCGGATGCCGAGCAGATGGCAAGCAAGCCCCACGTCGACGAAATGAAGTTTCGGCGCTTTGACGAGTCGCTTGTTGAGATTCCGATGCCACGGAGGCACGCGAAAGCAGACGTAAGTCGCTTCGAGCACCGAGAGCCACGCGCGCGCGGTCGGCTGCGAGATGCCAGCGTCGGCGCCGAGCGACGAGAGATTGAGTTCTTGCCCCGTGCGGCCCGCACACAAGCGAACGAACGTCGTGAACGCTTCGAGGTCGCCTATCGACGCGACCTGACGCACATCGCGCTGCACGTAGGTCGCGAAATAATCCTGAAGCCAGCGGTCCGCCGGGATGCGCTGCTCCGCGATGCGCGGATAGCCCCCCTGCCACAGCGTCGAGAAGAGCTCGGTCGGCGCCCCCTCGAAGAGCGAGAGCTCGTCGGTCGAGAGCGGGAGAAGCTCCATCACGCCCGTTCGCCCCGCGAGTGTCTGTGACACACGCCCGACGAGTCCGAAGTGCTGTGAACCCGTGAGGATGAAGCGCCCGTGCTCGGGTCGCTCGTCGACCTCGGTCTGCAGATAGCTCAAGAGCTCTGGGACATTCTGCACTTCGTCGATGATGGCGCCCTCTTGCACCGAGGCCAGGAACCCACGCGGGTCGGCGCGGGCCGCCTCGCGCGTGTCGAGAGCCTCGAGCGACACCCAGCGCTTCTCGGGAAAGGTCTGCCGGCAGAGGGTCGTCTTTCCCGACTGCCGGGGGCCCGTGACGGTCACCACGGGGTACATCCCCGCCAATTGGCGCAAGAGCGGTACGGCAATTCTGCGAATCATTTCGACAGCATAGCCATGCCTGGTACAGATTGAAAGTCACACTTTCAATCGGGCCGGACGTCCCTCCATCCCCTCGTGTTCTCAAGGCCTGCACCAGGGGCCCTTCCTCCGACTGCGAAGGAAGGGCCGCTCCGTCGACAACCTCGAGGCTGGAACCATCACGGTCCCTCCTTCGACGCCGGAGGAGGGACGGCACCGTGAAGCGCCGTGTACCCGCGAGGGTGGAGGGAACGCTCGTCGCACCCGAGAGGGTGGAG
>CAYNOM010001499.1:0-1589 GCA_964398415.1 uncultured Polyangiales bacterium
AGGTCGAGGCCGTCCGGGACAGAGTGAAAGCATGGCACGTTATACCGATCCTGTTTGCAGGCTTTGCCGTCGGGAGGGCATGAAGCTCTTCCTGAAGGGCGACCGTTGCTACACCGACAAGTGCGCGATCGAGCGGCGCAACTATCCCCCCGGCCAGCACGGCCAGGGACGGCGCCGCAAGGTGTCGGAGTACGCGGTGCAGCTTCGCGAGAAGCAGCGCCTGAAGCGCATGTACGGCCTGATGGAGAGCCAGTTCCGCAAGTACTTCGAGATGGCCGAGGTGTCGCGCGACATCACGGGCGAAGTGCTGCTGACGCTGCTCGAGCGCCGGCTGGACAACATGGTGTACCGCATGGGCATGGCGAGCTCCCGTTCGGAGGCGCGCCAGCTCATCCGCCACCGGCATTTCACCGTCAACGGCAAGAGGGTGGACATCCCGTCCTTCCTCGTGCGCGTCGGCGACCAGATCGTGGTGCGCGAGCGCAGCCGCGAGAAGGACGTCTTCAAGCGGGCCATCGAGATCTCGCAGCGCCGCGGGGTGCCCGAGTGGCTGGAACTCGACGCGGTCGCCTTCGCCGGCAAGGTCAAGCGCTTCCCCGCGCGTGACGAGCTGACGATGCCGATCAACGAGCGTCTCGTCGTCGAGTTGTACTCGAAGTGAACCGCGGGCCCTCGGGCCAGGCCAAGTGACGGAGGCAGTCAGAACTATGTTGGACAACTGGAAAGACCTGATCCGCCCCAAGCTCGAAGTGCGCGACCTCGCCGACCGTTACGGTCGTATCGAGCTCGAGCCCTTCGAGAGGGGATTCGGAACCACGATCGGAAACTCGCTGCGTCGCATCCTGCTGTCTTCGCTCAAGGGCGCGGCCATCACCGCCGTGAAGATCGACGGCGTGCTGCACGAGTTCTCGACGATCGACGGCGTGACCGAGGACGTCACCGACATCGTCCTGAACCTGAAGGAAGTGCGCCTGCAGATCCACGAAGGGCAGCGGCACACGGGCGTCGTGGACCTCAAGGGTCCGCGCGAACTGACGGCGGGCGACCTCGACTTCGGCCCCCACGTGACCGTGCTGAACCCCGAGCACCACATCGCCACCCTCGGCCCCAACGGCTCCGTCCACATGGAGCTGACGGCCCGCCGCGGCAGCGGCTACGTGACCGCCGACCGTAATCGCGAGGAGGACGCGCCGGTGGGGACCATACACATCGCCGCGGTGTTCTCGCCGGTGCGCAAGGTGAACTTCGTGGTGAGCAGCGCCCGCGTGGGCCAGCGCACCGACTACGACAAGCTCTCGCTCGAGATCTACACGGACGGCAGCGTCCGCCCGGACGACGCCGTGGCCGTGGCCGCGCGCATCCTCCAGGACCAGCTCGCCGTGTTCGTGAACTTCGACGTCGAGGCCATCGAGTCGGAGGAAGCGGCCGCCGAGGTGGAGGGGGAGCAGGTCAACGACTCGCTCTACCGCTGCGTGGACGAGCTCGATCTCTCGGTGCGCTCGGCCAACTGCCAGCAGAACGCCGACATCAAGTACGTCGGCGAGCTGGTGCAGCGCTCCGAGCACGAGATGCTCAAGACCAAGAACTTC
>CAYNOM010001500.1:0-540 GCA_964398415.1 uncultured Polyangiales bacterium
TCACCTTCGCTTGCAGCCTCGGTCTCGACGTCGGCATTGGAATCGTCAATACCGTTCGAGGCCTTCTCAATGCGTCCGAAACGAATGCGCCCGTCGCGCTGTTCGTCTCGCCGCTGGAAACACTCATCCTCGTCATCGTTCGGGCCGGGGTGCTGAGTACCATGATCGGTTGTGCGCATGCAGGCGCACTGGCCTCGGGCTCCGTGCGCACCTTCTGGCTCTCGTCCGCGGCGGTGACCGCAGCCGTGGGGCTGTTCCTGTTGTCGTGAGGGAGGCGCAATGAACGATCCGATTGGCGAATACATGAAGGCTCAGGGGCTCGGAACCCCAGAGCGGCGCGTGGCGCTTACCGAAACACTGCCCGTCGACGGGCACGGCGAGCCAGTCGCCGCATGTCTCGTCCAGACGAACCGCGGCGTTTGGATCGTCGCCGCCACCCATGGTCGCAAAGGCACGCACCTCGAACTGTCCGACGGCTCGCTGCGCTACGAACCGGGGGCGCTCCGAGACCAGTTGGTGCTCGGGCAGCGCGTATTCACC
>CAYNOM010001500.1:550-1589 GCA_964398415.1 uncultured Polyangiales bacterium
CCGTGGCCTTTCCTCACGCCGCAGACGCGCGCAGTGCCATCGCGCTGGGGCGCCTGCGGCCACGTGCGCGAGCATCGCTCGACTCGCGTGGTCCCTTCGGACGGTACGTCGAGGCCCCGTCGGACCTGGAGCGAGCTTGGCTCGACGCACACCTGTCGCCCGACGAGCTGCTTCTGGTCTGGCTGCCCAGCAGCACGACCGCTCCCATTGCTTCACCGGCGCTCGGTGAATCCGACGGGACGCTACATCTGCTGATCACGGACCATCGACAGGCCCTGTGCGCGATCTCTGCGCTGGGGGAAGCGCTCGTGTTGCCGCTGCCCCCGGAACCGCTCGGCGTTCGCCCGGGCGGCGGGGTCGTGCCCGTGTCGAATGCGGCGCAAGAATTCCAGACCTGTCGGTCGAATACCACGCGGTTTCAAGACGTGGCGGACCTGCCCGCCTTATCGGCCAGCGAGCGGATGCTGCATGTCGCGTGGCTGTGCGCACGCAATGGCGGCACGCAGGATCACGAGGCGTCCCGCATGCTGCTCGAAGCTGCCATGGCCCAAGGTCACGGGCTGGCGCACGCGGTGGCCGCCATGCAACCGGAGGAGGTTTCCTCGCTGTATGTGCCGGTGAGCACGGGGTTGATTCTCCAGGCGCTTCGCACCTCCGAGGCGCCGGCGGACGCGTTGGTGAAGCTGTGGCAAGAATGGGCGCTGCCGAGCGAGGGGGCGCACGCGCTGCTGGAGACGTTGCGTCCGCTCGGCGACTCCGCAGAGCCCTGGGCGCTGACGCTGCACCGGCACCTGCACGGGCTGCTGCCTCGGGGGCGAGCACAGATGACCGCGCAGGTGCAGAACGACATCCGGCTCGCCGAGCATCTGCTGGCCGTGGGGCACCCGCAGGAAGCGCGCCGGCTTCTGGAAGCTCGCGTCACGAAGCTGCCGAACGAGAAGCGGCGAGAGCTGCTGCCGCCGAAGGATGCGGATCTCACGGCGGGAGACGGGGGGCAGGCGCTTCGGATCCGGGTCCTCGAGCTGCTCGCCGACGCGCG
>CAYNOM010001501.1:0-1588 GCA_964398415.1 uncultured Polyangiales bacterium
TATTGGCGTTGACGAACGAGGGTGATGTCGCCTGGGACGGGGGTGTCGCGGTGGACGACGCGGGCGCCGAAGAGACCGGGCGGGGGAGCGCTGTCGCGGACGCCGAGGGCTTGGAGCAGGCGTGCGGCGAGCTCTTGACGGGCGCGGCCGGAGGCGTCGAGTCCAAGAGCCTGGCATCCGGCGCGGAGCTCGTCGCGGGCCATCCAGGCGACGACGGCGCGCATGCGGAGCTGCTCGGAGCGGGCGAGCATGGCGGCGAGCTCGGCCTTGGTGGCTTTTTGGGGGACCCCGACGCCGAAGGAGCGAGCGAGCTCGATGAGGCGGCTGCGGGAGGGCAAGGATTCGAGGAGGGTGCGAGCGGAGTGCATCGGTGTGGCCAGTTGGGGCGGGGGCAACCGTACACGAGGGACGAGGTGAGTGGGGGAAGATTTTTCGGAGTGGGCGTTCGTCCTTCGCGGCGCTGGATTCTGCGCCGCAAACAAACGCACCGCCCGCAACGCTGCCGGCGTCGCGCGTTTCGAGCTCGTGATTTGGAAGGCCCTCTTCGCGTGCTCGAGCGCTTTCGACAAGTCTTTCGCCACCCCGCGCCCTTCTTCGTACATCGCCGCCAGACGCGCCTCGCTTTGGGGTCACGCGCCATGGTTTGGCGGGGACAACCGGCGCCGCGCTCGCCGATGCAGCCGGTGCCGGTGCGCTCGCAACGGCAGAAGTAGGTTCGGGCTTTGGCGTATCACCAGCAATGCCTTGATCCGTAGACGCAATCGAAATACCTTTTACCAGGGCCAAGGCCCTGCCAGGCATCCCGTCAGCGGACACGCTCCAGCGCCCAGAGGTCTCCACTGGGCATGCGAAGCGCCTCGGAGACGCCTGCCGGCACCACGCGGTGGATGATGGTGTCGCTGTTCACCCCGTCGCCAGCCTGGGCGTAGGTCTGGACGAATAGCTGCCCGTCTAGCCGAAACTCGGCCACCGAGCCCGCCAGCGCCTTCGGGATGCTGGTCACGGGGGTGACGGTGCGCGCCTCGAGGTCGGCCAGGACGTAGACGTACTGCGGCGCCGTCCAGTAGTCGTCGACGGTCGCTGCCTCCATCGGCGCCGAGGGATCCCACACCTGCAGGAGCAGGTTCGTGTCATTGATCTCGTAGGACGCATAGATCCCGGGAGAACCGGTTAGCTCGAGCAGATCGACGAAGTAGTCGTCATCGAAGCGGAGCTCGTCCAGGCTGCCGACGGTCGCATCGATGGAGAGGACCCCTGCGGGAGGCACGGACGCGGGGACGGTGGCGAAGTGGCCGTACATCCCCGAGTACTGGTCACCCACCACCACGATCCGGCCGTCGGCAGTGGCGGTCAAGGCAAGGAGGGGTACCGTGGGAAAGCGCTCTGCAAGCACCGCGAGCTGGATGTACTCGGGCCGGAAGTCATGGCCCCATTGGGAGACGCAGTGGGCCTCGTCGATCGCGAACAGGGCGATCGAGCATTGCTCCAGCAGGTCGAGCGTGCGCGACAATACCAGCCGCTCCGGCGCGATATAGACCAGGTCCAGTTCTCCGGCCACCAGCGCGCACTCGGCGGCCCGGAGGTCGGC
>CAYNOM010001502.1:0-1053 GCA_964398415.1 uncultured Polyangiales bacterium
GCTCGCCCCCGTGCAGATCGGCGGCAGCGCCGGCGTGCTCCTCCAAGAGTTCGGCCTGGGCGTCGGCACCGACGTGCTGGTCGACCTCAGCACCTTCGCCTCGCCGGAGATCATCGCGGGCTTTGGGCTCGAGTACACGGCAGCCGAGATGGTGCCGATTCGCCTCGGCTACCGGCGCGACCGCGGCCGCGACCTGCACACGCTCAGCCTCGGCCTCGGCTACCTGGACGAGAAGATGGGCATCGACTTCTCGCTGCGCCACGACCTGCGCGCGCGCCCCGGGGACCGCCTGACGGAGCTGCTCCTCACGTTCCGTTACAACGTCCAGTAGCGGCGTCGCGCTCCCGGTAGTTCACAAGCTGTGGATAACCTGTGTGGCGCCCGATGTGCACGCCCGAGGCCACCCTCTGAACGCCCGCGCAGCGTCGTCACGCAACTCGCTTCGACGCTCGCGCAGAACCCGCGCGCGCTCCATCCACATGTCACACAAGTGATCCACAGCGTCTCCCAGCGGCCCCCCGCGAGATCGCGAATCGTCCTTGTTTTATGAGCAATTGCGAGGGTCTACGCGACCCCCTGGTGGCGCCTCGAGCGCGCCTGTCACCCGTCCGAAAGAAACTTGTCAGCGAATCGTTCGCGATCCTCGTGAGTTAGGATTTTCCTTCTACGAACCCGTAGACGCTCGATTCGTGGACTGCTAGTTTCGCGATCCCTTCGGTGGGGATGTCCAGAGTGGCAGCCGCCGGGTAGCAATCCACTCTCCTCCCGAACTGCACGTAAGACGTGGTCCACACTCTGTGGTCCACGTGTGGGTAACTGCGTGCATCGTCCTGCAATGTGAAGGTATTTGCCCATGAACGACCTGTGGGAATCGACCCTGCTTCGTCTGCGAAAAACGCTCTCCACCGAGAGCTTCGAGAACTCGATCGCGGACATCGAGCTGGGCGGCTTCGTGGACGGGCAGCTGACGCTGCGGGTTCCCAATCCCTTTCAGCTCGACTGGCTCCGCAACAACTACGAGGCGCTCATCCTCGAGTCCTGTCGTGAAGAGGC
>CAYNOM010001502.1:1063-1588 GCA_964398415.1 uncultured Polyangiales bacterium
GGCGCGCTACTCCTCATCGAGCGCGCCGACGGCCATCGCCTGGGTGGTCGACGCCGACCTCCAAGCGCGCGTCAACGCAGCGCGCAGCTCCGAGCCCGCGCAGCGGCCCTCCCAGCGCGCACCCCTCTCGGGAAGCAACGGCAGCGCCCGCATGGCCACGCCCGCCTCGGGCATCACGGGCCTGCGCGGCGGCAACGGCGCGGGCAGCCCCACGCTCCCGGCGCCGCCGCCCGTCGCGGACCTCAACCCGATGTACAGCTTCGACAACTTCGTCGTCGGGCCCAGCAACCAGCTCGCTCACGCCGCCAGCGTCGCCGTCGCGTCCTCGCCCGGCACCCGCTACAACCCGCTCTTCATCTACGGTGGCGTCGGCCTCGGCAAGACCCACCTCGTGAACGCCATCGGCCACACGGTGCTCGCCAACAACCCCGGCGCCAGCATCCTCTACCTCTCGGCCGAGCGCTTCACCAACGAGTTCATCTGGTCGCTACAGAACCACCGCATCGCGCAGTTCCGCGAGCGCTA
>CAYNOM010001503.1:0-1586 GCA_964398415.1 uncultured Polyangiales bacterium
TCGGTGACCACGCACATGGCGACCTTCGACAGCCCGAGCCCGCCGTACTCCTCGGGGATGGTCAGCCCGAACACCCCGAGCTCGCTCATCTTGTTCACGATGTCCATGGGGATCAGGACGTCGTTGCGGTGGATGTCCTGGGCCCTCGGGATCACTTCTTGATCCGAGAACTTCGCGAACTGCTTCTGGATGTCTTCGAGGATGTCGTCGTCGAGACCGCTGTTGCCGAGTCCCTTGTCTTCGGCCTGCTTGGCCAGGGCGATGTACTGATCGGCGCTCGCGTGCTCGTCGCAGAGCTTCGCGACGTCGGGCCTGAGCACGGTCTCGAGTAAGTCTTGGTGGGTGATGCCGAGCTCTTGGATGCCGATGGCCTCGCAGGCGCCGAGATCGACGCCGGCGCGCAGTGAACGGCCCACGTCCGCGACGTAGGTGGCCGCGATCTGCTTCTCGTAGTCGCCGCCGACGCGCTCGGACCAGGCGAGAACCTGGCGCGCGGCTTCGAGCTCGGTGGCCAGGTAGGCGAGGCCGTGGGCCTGTACCTGCAGCTGTTCGAGCTTCTTCGAGTTGATTTTGCCGTTCTCCGACACGCGCTCTTTCATCCGCGCGTGGGCGATTTCGTACAGCTTACCGATGGCATCGACGACGATCTGCATGACAACGCTTTCTTTCGGCCTCAGCCGATGGCAGCCAGGGTTTCCTTCAGGTTCTTGAGGCCCGGCCTCGGGGCACCCACCAAGCACGAGACGGTGCCGTACAGCTCGTTTTGGTACATGAGCTGATGCGACAAGGGGATCTCGTCGTAGCTGAACAGACGCGTCATGACGGGCCGCACCTTGCCCTCGATGAGCAGCTTGTTCGCGCGATGGGCTTCGCCCGCGTCTGCGAAGTGCGAGCCGATGATGCTCTTCTGGTGCATCCACAGGTGGCGCACGTCGAAGTTGAGATCGAAGCCGGTGGTCGCGCCGCAGATCACGATTCGGCCAAAGCGATTGGCGAGAAAGACGCTGGTTGGGAAAGTCTGTGCGCCCACGTGCTCAAACACGACATCGGGGCCCTTCTTCTCCCCCACAATCTCCCAGATCTTTTTTCCGAGAGCTTTCGCACCCTCAAAGCGAGCTTTCTTCTCGTCTTCAGTCTCGTTTTCCTTGAAGGCAAAGTTCGGGACGCTCTTTCTGTCGATGTAACCCTTGGCGCCGAGCTCCAAGCAGAGCTTGCCGCGCTCCTCGCTCGACACCATCGCGATGGCGTTGGCGCCCATCACCTTGCAGAGCTGCACGGCGAACACGCCGAGCCCACCCGCGGCGCCCCAGATCAGGACGTCCTCGCCGGGCTTCACCTGCGCGCGGTCGACGAGCATGCGGTAGGCGGTGAAGTAGGTGAGGCCGTAGCTCGCGGCCTCCTCCCAGGTGAGGTGAGCGGGCTTCGGGAGCACCTGCTGTGCCTGCACGAGCGCGAACTGGGCGAAGGAGCCGTCGCTCGTCTCGTAGCCCCAGATCTTGGAGTTGCGGCACGACATGGGCTCGTTGCTCTGGCAGTAGTGGCACTGCCCGAAAGTCTGGTTGCAGTGCACGACGATCACTTCGCCG
>CAYNOM010001504.1:0-1586 GCA_964398415.1 uncultured Polyangiales bacterium
GGAGGCCCAGGTCACGCGGCTGCAGGGCATCATCGAGGCTGCCACCCGCACCGGGGCCGACGTGGGCGCATCGGTCGCCGAGCTCCAGCAGCGCATCGAGCGCCTCGAGGGCTACCTGGCCGAGAGCCGCGAGCTCGCCGACAGCGCCCAACGCAACGTGGAGACCCTGCGCCAGCACGTCGACCAGCGCCTCACCGAGGTGGGCAGCGCGACCGGCGTGCGGCTGCAGCCCAATCAGATCCCCCAGACACCGGCCGAGCACTTCGCCGCGGCCGAGCGCGAGCTCGCCCGGGAGGCCTACGGCCTGGCGCGGGCCCTCTACCGCGAATACGTGAGCCGCTACGCCACCGACGACCGGGCCGACGACGCCCAGCATCGGATTGGCGTGAGCTACATCCGCGAGGGCAACTTCGCGAGCGCCCTCGGCGAGTTCCGCAAGGTGCTCACCACCTACCCGCGCGGCGACGCCCTCGACGACACCCTGCTCGACATGGCCGAGGCGTTCTTCCAGCTCAACGCCTGCACCGACGCCAAGGCTGCCCTCAACGCCCTGATCCGCAGCCACCCGACCTCGCCGCTGGTGCAGCGGGCCCGCGCCAAGCTGACCGAGATCGAGCGCGCCCCGGCCGGCCGCTGCGCGAGCTGACCCTAGCGAGCCGCAGAAGTCCTGCCAACTCGTCGACCGCCCGCTTGGAGAAGACTCGAAACGCAATGTCCAGGCCGAGATGATCGGTCAAGGGCGCCAAACGCCCATCGACGCGCGTCGGGCGAGGCGCTGGAAGCGCTGCCCCACGCGGACCTGACCGAACACGGGTTCGACGATGGCCTTGCGCCGGCTGTACTCGCAACGGCCCTCAGGAGTTTGGAGATTCCATCGCATCTGTTCACGCGACGCTAGCCCGTCCGGGGGAGGCCCGGCGGTCGTGACAGGTGTGGCGCCGTGTTTGTCGCGTTGCACGGCGACGAGCGGCTCGACGCCAAGTGCACGCACCTGCTCGACCGTCTCAGGATTCCAGTAACCGGTGTCGGCAAGCACGACGTCAGGGAGCTCGCCTGTGTTGCGACGCAAGTGCTCGACCATCGGTGCCAAGAGGGCGCTGTCGACCGATGCGTTTGCGACCGCGGCCGCCACAACGATTTGATGCGCGCCATCCACGACCGCTTGGCAGCTGTAGCCCTGAATGAAACCGTGCCGACCCGGCATGATGCTGCTCTCGGGGTCAGTGAAGTTGCGCTGGGACGTCGGCTTGGGCGTGCCGTCCACATTCACGTCCATCGTGCGCCACGGCAGCTCTGCCTGCGTGGACGGCGGAGGCGGGTCGGCCTGCGCGGATGCGGACGGTGGCGGCGGGTCATCTCGGTTCGCTTGGTCACAGAGGTCCCGTGCCTTCTCGCGCGCACGCTCGGCAAACGCCTGCTTGACCTTCGCGTAGCGTGGCGAGGGGTGCTCGGGGCCCGTCTTCTCCGCCTCTTCAGCCTGCTTATGTAGCTGCCGGGCGCGCTGCTCGCGGGCCTCCTGCTCGAGCGCCGCCTTGGCCTCGCGAATCTTCGCGAGCCGATTCGTCACTCCAGCCCGCCAAGCCAAG
>CAYNOM010001505.1:0-1585 GCA_964398415.1 uncultured Polyangiales bacterium
AGGAGCGTGGGGCCTGCAACAAGCTCGAGTTGCTCACGGCGGAGGAGCGGGCGCGCGGCGTGATTACGGCGAGCGCGGGCAATCACGCCCAAGGCGTGGCTTTTCACGCACGGCGCCTCGGCGTGAGCGCCCAGGTCGTGATGCCCCTCGGCACGGCGCTCGTGAAGGTCACCAACACGCGCGCACTCGGGGCGGAGGTCGTGCTTCACGGCCAGAGCTTCGACGACGCCAAGGTCGAAGCCCATCGTCTCGAGCGTGAGCACGGCGCAACCTTCGTGCATCCCTTCGACGACTTCGATGTCATGGCAGGGCAGGGCACGATCGGGCTCGAGCTGCTCGAACAAAATCCCTACCTCGACGCGGTGCTCGTGCCGGTCGGTGGCGGGGGGCTGATCTCGGGCATGGCGGTGGCGCTCAAGGAGACGAACCCCAAGATTCGCGTCTACGGGGTGGAGGTGTCGGCGGCGCCGTCCATGAGCGAGGCCCGGGCGCACGGGGCGCCGATCACCGTCGACTCGAGGCACACGATCGCCGACGGCATCGCCGTGCGTCGGGTGGGCGACCGCTGTTTTCAGGTGTGCCAGCAGTACGTCGACGACGTGATCACCGTCGAGGAGGAGGCCATCGCGGAGGCGGTGCTCTTGCTGCTCGAGCGCGAGAAAACGGTGGCCGAGGGGGCAGGCGCCGCGGCCCTTGCCGGCGTGATGTCGTCCAAGCTGCCCCTCGAAGGCAAGCGCGTCGGGGTGATCGTCAGCGGCGGCAACATCGACGTGAACCTCATCTCACGCGTGATCGACCGCGGTCTGTGGCGTAGCGGACGCCTGATCCGTCTGCGCTGTGTGGTCAACGATGTGCCAGGCGTCTTGTCTTCCCTGCTTTCCGTGATCGCTGGCACACAGGCCAACGTGCTCGAGATCGCCCATGAGCGGGTTGGCGACCACCTAGCTCTGGGTCAGACGACAGTCGAAATCCTTTGTGAAACCAGAGGCTTCGACCACGTCGAAGAGATCGAGCGGGCGCTGGTTCAGGCTCAGATCCCGGTCGAACGTGCCGACGCGCCCGCCACGGGCGGCTATCGCCGCGGCTAGCGCAACTGTGCCATCGGCACATGTTCGTGCCGACTTGCGCCGTGTGTCACGGTTCTGGTACATCATGGCGCATGTCAGTCGGGGAACGCTATCGGGTCCTGCGCAGCCTCGGGGTCGGGGCCGCCGGGGGCGTATTTCTGGTCGAGGACCGGGTGCTCGGGGGACCGCCGCTCGCCTTGAAGCGCGTTCAGCCGTCGAGTGATCCGAGCTTTCGCGACTCCTTTGCCCGCGAGTTTGCGGTGCTCTCGTCGCTGTCTCTGCCCGGCGTCGCCCGTGTCCACGATCTCGGGGTGATGAAGGGCCAGGGCGATGCGCCGGCTGCACCCTTCTTCACGCGCAGCTTCGTCGACGGCGCACCGCTCGACCGCTACCTCGAGGGGCGGCCGCTGTCACAGGTCATCGAGCTCATGCTCAGTGTGCTGCAGACGGTGTCGGCGCTCCATCGCCTGGGCGTGGTGCACGGCGACCTCAAGCCCGCGAACATCATCGTCGACGAC
>CAYNOM010001506.1:0-1585 GCA_964398415.1 uncultured Polyangiales bacterium
TGCTGAACTGGGCTGGGACCCCGAACTGCCGACGATCCTCATGGTGGCCGGCGGTCCGGCCCTTTCTCCCAAAGACTCGGCGTTTGATCCCCTGCGGATTCCCCGGGTGCAGGTCTTCGGGGACGAGCTCGAACGGTTGCTCGACCAGCTGGACCGGAACGGCACTCGGTACGTAAGTGCCGGTGGCGTCCGGCGCCGTTAAATGGGGCGAAATATCACGTGGTGATGCCTCTGACTTGCTTCCAGTGGCACGGATGGTCATGTTCTGCCCAACCTCTTCAAGTCTCCGATGCCAATCAGACGCCCTCGTGGTCCTAAGCCCGCGCTCCGACACGTCGCCTTTCTCGAAGCAGTCGCACTTGAGGAAGAAGGCTCGCCGGGCCGCAATTCCTTCCAAGCCGGGTTCTTGACCCTCCGCCTGCTCGACGAGTGGGTTTCGCTCGGCGGGATGATCGCGGATCCGGAGTCGCAGGCACACGCCGCCACCCAGGCCGCTGTGGCGACGGTGCGCGACGACACTGAGACGCGCACGACACTGCTTCGGATCCTTGAAGCGATCACCATGCTACACGATCCGGACGCGCAGCCGGTGCTCCCGCGCGTGTTCGCCTACGGGAGCATGCTCGAACATCGCGGGCACCTGATGCTGGCGGCCGACGTCTATGCCACCGTTTCCAAGTACGTGGACGTGCGCGCGCATCTGGACCTCGCGTTCGATGCGCTCATGAAGCAGGGCTTCTGCACGCGCGTCAGCGGCGATCTGGAATCGGCACAGCGCGCGTACGAGAATGCCGGCATGCTCGCTGGCCGCGCCCGCGATCGTTCGCGGGTGCTCTACGCTCGCATCGGCGAGGCCAAGGTGGCGTGGGGCCGCGGAAATCTCCCGGCCGCCGACGCTGCCCTCACCAAGATTGCAGGCGAGGCGGAGGCATTGGGCGATGCCCGACTCCACGCCATCGCACTGCACGACTGCGCGGCTGTCGCGCGGTTACGGGAGGATCTTCCTCGCGCCGTCCGTCTAGCATTCGAGTCCTTCGCCCGCACGACGGACGCGGGTGAGCGTGAGCGCGTCCTAGGCGATCTCGGAAACTTCCTTGGTCAACTCGGCGCGTTCGATACCGCTCGCACGGCGTTGACACTGCTCGAGCGAAGCGCCCGTACGCAGGAGACCCGTTGGAACTCGCGCGCGAACCTGATGGATCTGGCCGCCCGCGAGGGCAGCGAGACCGTGTTCGAGCAACATCGGCGCGCGCTGGAACAGGTGGCCCTGCCCGGCCGACTGGCCATCTCGTACCATCGCGACGCTGCAAAGGGGCTCGCGCGTTTTGGACGACTCGATGAGGCACGTAACTCCCTTGAGCGCGCCCGAGGACTGGCGAGCGCCAAGGGAATGCATCAACTCAGCTTCGAGATCGAGACCCTGTCGGCCACGATTGAGCAGCAGACCAAGAAGATGAAGCCAGTGACTCCGACAGCAGCTCCGGCGGACATCGCCGAAGCGCTCGAAGGGCTGCTGCGGGAGACGGCGACGGTCTGAGCGTCGCCGCTCCCCCACGGAGAGTTAGATCCCAGAGCTGTACACGTC
>CAYNOM010001507.1:0-1584 GCA_964398415.1 uncultured Polyangiales bacterium
TCTGATCCACCGCGGTGCGGGCAGCCTCGATCACCCCGGCCACTTCTGCACGCACGTGTACGAAGAGCTCATGTCCGCGGCAGAGCCCCGCGCCGAGGCGAACGTAGGCGAGGACGCCCTCGCGGCCATCATCTACACCTCGGGCACCACGGGCAGGCCGAAGGGTGTGATGCTCGCGCATCGAAACCTCGTCGCGAACGTGCGCTCGATCGTGTCGTACCTCGAGCTCGGTCCGCGTGACGTCGTCGGCATGGTGCTGCCCTTCTACTACGTCTACGGCAACAGCGTCCTGCACACGCACCTCGCCGCCGGGGGTCGTATCGTGCACGCGGGATCGATGGTGTTTCCGACCGCGGTGCTCAAGGAGATGGCGCGTACGGGGTGCACGGGCTTTTCTGGAGTTCCAGCCACCTTCGCGCGCTTGCTCTCGTTGTCGAGCTTCGACGGCCACGACTTGTCGGCCCTTCGCTATGTCACGCAGGCGGGGGCGGCCATGACGCCCCAGCTCGTCACACGTCTGCGCGAGCGCCTGCCGAGCGTGCGCATCTTCGTGATGTACGGGCAGACGGAGGCCTCCGCGCGCCTTTCGTACCTGCCGCCCGAGCGGCTCGACGACAAGCTCGGCTCTGCGGGCGTCGCCATCCCCGGCGTGACGCTCAAGATCTGCGACGCCGAGGGCCGGGAGCTTCCGCGAGGCGAGCTGGGCGAAGTGGTGGCCCAGGGCGAAAACCTCATGCTCGGCTACTACCGCGATCCAGAGGCGACCGAGCGCACGCTTCGTCCCGAGGGCCTGCGCACCGGCGACATCGGTCGCATGGACGAGGAGGGCTTCATCTTCCTCGAGGGGCGCGAATCCGAGCTGATCAAGAGCGGCGGCCATCGCATCTCCCCCTACGAGATCGAAGACGCCCTGATGCGCACGCCGGGCGTGCGGGAAGCCGCCGTGTGCGGTGTGCCCGATGAGATGCTGGGCGAGGCGATCTACGCGTTCTTGATCCCGAACGGCGAGTCCGAGGTCACGAAGAGGGCGGTGCTCGACGCCTGCTACGCAGCGCTGCCAAAGTTCAAGATGCCCGCGCAGGTCTACCTGGTCGACGAGCTCCCGCGCGGCCCCACGGGCAAGCTGCAGCGCATGCGGCTGAGAGAGTGGTTGGAGGACCCAGCGAAGGTACGAAAGCTGTAAGGGGCGCCTCAGCCCGCTCCGAGTGCCAGCCCGTCAGACGGCCTTCTGCGGTGGCAGCGAAGCGCGCAAGCGGCTTTTTGCCCATTCCATGGCACGCTCGAAATCAGTAAACGAGCGGTTAGGGAAGCTGGGCGGCGAGAGCCAAAAGATGGCGGTGACGATGCCGCTGAGGGCGGTGTTGGGCACCACCAGGGCGGAACCCTGGTTCCAACGCACGTCGTAAGCCTCGAAGGCTCGCAGGTGCTCGCTGAACAGCTTACGCTGTGTCGGCGGTGCGGACCGCACTGCGCGGAGATCCACGACCCAGGCGCAAGGTGCTTGCCACTGCCTCGCCCAGCGCTCCCTTGCGCGGCAGCACGCGCTCAGCTCCGCGTCCGTCGTGCGCTCTGGGAAAGTCCACA
>CAYNOM010001508.1:0-1583 GCA_964398415.1 uncultured Polyangiales bacterium
CCACTCGATGTACGGAATCGCACGTCCACTTTGTCCCGAAGCGATCAGGGTCCTCGCATACTCGGCGATGAAAGACTGTGTCCGGCTATCGCTCGGCCAGGCGGACCGATCGTTGGTGGAGCGGGTCAACTCACCCGCGGCGACTTCCATCAAGGGCAGCGCTCGTTCGCCCAACTCTGGTAGACCGTTCAAGGCTCGAGCACCTACTACGATGAGATCTAGACTTCCCGGATGCTCCGAGATGGCGAGATCCCAAAACTGTTTGGCAGCTTGAGGTTGGGTCGCGAGTGCCTCATCGATTACCCACGCGTACGTCAGGTGGCGGTCCGTGGCGGGGTCGTTCTCCGGGTGCCGAACCTGAAGGCCGTCAGCGAGAACATCTGCCAACCACTTTAAGTAGGCTACGTCCCGTGGTGTGCTGATCAGCAGTTGGGCAATGGAATGCAAGTCCTCCGTGCTCGTGTTGGTCGAGGTTAGACGCGCCTCCAGCTCTAGGTCGGCTTCGCGACCTCGTCCAGACCCGTATAGCTGGATTGCGCGGGCCACCAGGTCGCCTGACAGTGATTGGCTTAACGGGCTCGCCCCCTGACGTGCGCTGGCACTGGGCTCCAAGCCGCTATTCGAGGACATTGCAGCCTGCAGAGAAGAGTCGGCGTCTACTGAACTTGTCAGCGTTTCGGGAGCATCCGTCGCTTCATGACCGATGCGATGTTGACGCTTCACCCCTGCCGACTTAGGATCTACCGAGTCTGCAGGGCGCGTCAGGACGTCGAAGACGAGGCTGAGTGCAAGCAACAGCACCGTGCCACCAAGCGTCGTCCTCCCGATGCGTCGCCACTTAGGTGTGGCCATCATTGAGGCGTTTCCCGGGTGGTGGTCAGCCGCATACGCTGATGCTGCTTGTGCCGAAAGTGCCCTTCGCGCACACGCTGTTGGAGTACGGCGACTGCAGCATCACCGTCGTGGCGTTACCCGACCCGCTCTTCATGAACTTCAGATTGCCCTTCATGCGGGAGATCTCGGCCTTGACAGTGAAGACAGGGTTGATCGCCGAAGCCACGGCCCAGCGTGACTTGCATTCGGCGCTGCCCATCAGTGCAACACTGTTACCGAAGACGTCGGATACGCGCTTGATCAGTTTGCCGTCGCTGCACCCGATCTGAGCTGGCGTCCTTCCGTCGGTCGAGCTGATGTACGACTGGAATTTGCTGATCGGGTAGGTGGCGGTCTTCATGCCGTATCGACCCCACATCATTTCCGTGACGTTCACACTTGTCCCGGATACACCAGTTGCCCAAGCGACGTGACCGGTATCCACCAGCGGAACCGGGCAGTTGCCGGAGGCATCTCGCGGAACGGGGCAGTAAGGAGCACTCTCCTGCACCGCGATCGACTTGACGTCGGTGCGTGGAGTGCTAGTCACGACGAACAGTTTTGGACTCTTCCGGGCTTGGTCGTTCCAGTCCCGCGCGTTGACCGTCGGGATCGGCCCTGCCCAACCGGCGTCGGTGGCCGACTTCCAAGCCCACCAAGTGCAGTTGCCGCCGTTTCCGCAAGGAAGGGGATTGCCGGCAGAGGTGTAT
>CAYNOM010001509.1:0-721 GCA_964398415.1 uncultured Polyangiales bacterium
ATCGCACACGACCATCCGCGTGCGTGTAGCCGTGCTCGCGCAGTGCGGAGATCCGGTGGGAAAGCTCCCATGTTCGGCTCCTGGTCCGCTGTCCACGCTGTCGTCGTCTCCGTTTCTTTGCCCCGTTTCACCCGGCTCTTGGCCTTCGCGCTACTTCTGTCCTGCACCGGCGCCATCGGCGTCGCGCGTGCCGATGACCTTCAAGTACCCATGCCCCCCGCAGAGGGCTGGCCCAGCTTTCCCCGTCCAGTGAGCCAGGTGGAGGTTCCGAGTGGCTGCGGCACCCCAGCGCACAACTTGCTGTGCCGTCAGAGCTCGAAGCTCGAAAAGGCGCTGGAACAGGAGTTCTGGCTTCTCGTCGGCAATCTCGGAGCGACCACGGACCCGTCGGTGGCCGGCCTCAAGAACTGGCTGAAGCGGGTGGAGAGCTACATCGGCTACAAGGATCGCCTGACGGGACTTCCCACACCCCAGCGCTTTTACGGCGGCTTCCGAGGAGGCCCCACGCGCAACCGCGCACGACTGACCATGCTGCTCGCGGCGGCGAACACCGCGCTCTTCCGTGCCTACGACATCGAAGTGCTGATCGACGCGGTCCAGAAGGTGCAACTGTTGCGGCTGATCCAGAACGCGTCCGAGCTGCCCGCGATCACACACTTGCTCGAGGCGCTGAAGTACTCGGACGAGGCCGCCCATCTTCTGCCCGAGCACCAAAATGCGC
>CAYNOM010001509.1:731-1583 GCA_964398415.1 uncultured Polyangiales bacterium
GCCTTTGCCTTCGGTATGGGAGCATTCGCGCAGTGGGCGCTACCGCTCGACGGCGTCGATCTGGGTGCGCTGCTGCCGAACGTTCGGGGCACCCTCGGTCTTCGGCACTCGTACCCCCTCGGCTTCGAGGGTGGCAAGAACACGCTGTCGAAGCTGTTCGATGCCGAGGCTCCGTGTGACAGCGAAGACAGCTGTCGTGAGCTCGCAGGTACCGAAGGATTGGTGGCCGCGGCCCTGACGCTCATGTTGCTCGACCCGGCGGCAGTTCCAAGCAGCGCTTGGCCCGGCCTCGACCACTACAGCTCCCTCGTGGAGGCCGGCATCGAGCTGACCCATGATCCGATCGAGGGCGACTTCGGCACCTACGCCAGCACGTTCACCACCTCCATCGCGCCATTCAAGAAGCTGGGCGGCCTGCTCGTCACGTTGACTGCCTACGCTCGCCTCGGCGAGGTCGAGGAGATGCGAGCACTCCTCGCACAGGCTCGCGACATCGCCGCGCAGCAGCAGTGGCCGTTCGTAGAACGCATCGACGACCTCGAGGCGGCGCTCGAAGGAACGGGCCCCTATGCGGGTGCGGGGCTGCTCACGCAGTGGCAACGAGGCGGAAAGCGCCTCGGATACCTGCAGCTGCCGCTTGCCCCGACGACGGGCGTCGCCAGTTGCTCCAGCTGCCACTTCGCCGGAGAGATGCCGAACCCCGACATCTACGAGCGCTGAACTCGAGCATGCGCAGCGCAGTCAGCGCCTGCGCCTGTTCGGCGGCAAGAAGCCCAAGTCGTGCAAGGTGGCCAAGAGCTGCGACGTGGCCAGCAGCTGCCACGTGCCCAACACCTGCCAGGTGGACGCCAG
>CAYNOM010001510.1:0-1579 GCA_964398415.1 uncultured Polyangiales bacterium
GCAGGCGCGACTCACGGCGAGCGTACGGAGGCCCGTGGCCGGCCGCCTGCGGTGGACAAGATTTGATGAAGTGGCCGGTCCCCTGATAGCGCGGTACTCCGAAGAGCCCGCAACGTTACAGACGCGTTCTAGGACGCAAGGAGGGACCGGCCAATCGATCTGGGCTCCAGGCAATCGCAAGTCTGCGTACGCAACGAGACGGGGAAGATCATCGAGGAAGGCATGCATGCCACCGAACGGCTCGGCGTGAAGCTGAGCAAGTATCCAGCAGCATCCCGCGTGATTTTAGAGACGTGCGCGGAAGCCTTCGCGATCGCGGATGCCGCCAAGACTCACGGCCACGACGTGCGCATCGTGCCTGCCACGCTGGTGCGGACATTGGGAGTCGGTGCCCGCGGCATCAAGACCGACCAGCGCGATGCGCGCGTGCTGAGCGAGGTGTCGACGCGTATCGAGCTGCCTTCGGTGCACTTACCCTCCGGCCTTGCTCGCGAACTCAAGGCCATGTGTACGATGCGGGAGACGCTCGTGGAGTGTCGCACCAAGCTCATCAACAGCGCGCGTGGGTATCTGCGCACGCAGGCGCTCGCCGCGAGGCACATTCCGCGCTTCAACTTCGCCGACCACGTAAGAAAGCAACTAAGGGACGAACCCAATGGTCTGCCGGTTGCCCTCGAGCGGCTGCTGCTTTCGATCGAGGAGCTCACCAGCCAGATCGAGAACTCCAACGAAGAGCTGCAGGAGCTCGCCAAGAAGAACGAGACGTGCAAGCGCCTGATGAGTGTGCCGGGCGTCGGCCCTGTGACCTCGGTGCGCTTCCTTGCCGCCATCGACGACATCGGGCGCTTTCCCAGTGCTCACGCAGTCGAGTCTTATCTTGGGCTCACGCCGGGCGAGGATTCGAGCTCCATGCGCAAGAAGAAGACCTCCATCAGCAAGGCTGGTGCACCGCAAGTGCGCTGGGCCCTCGGACAAGCCTGCTGGGTGATGTGGAGGCACTACCCCAGCGACCCCCTCGTGCTGTGGTCCAAGAAAGTCGCCGAGCGTCGCGGACGCGCGATCGGCATTGTCGCCATGACGCGCAAACTCGCGGCATTCTCTACGCGATGTGGCGCGACGGCACCTCCTACAACCCGCAAAAGGCGGCCAGCCCGCAAGAGGCGGCCACCATGAGTTGACTGTCTGCACTGACTCTGAGGGTTTGATCAGACAGTTGGCGTCCACGGACGGTGATCGCGTAAGGTGCGT
The DNA here is from genome assembly GCA_964398415.1 of uncultured Polyangiales bacterium. Classification (GTDB taxonomy): domain Bacteria; phylum Myxococcota_A; class Polyangia; order Polyangiales; family DASUME01; genus DASUME01. The sequence continues at coordinate 1,249 of CAYNOM010001510.1, forward strand.
TTCGGCGCACGCTCTCCTCGGAGGCGTGCTGACTTCGTCGACACGATTTGGACCCGTCTTCGGACTTCAACCCATGCGCCATCGCGAGCGCGAATACTCGATTCGGACGACCACGTGTCTGATTTGCCCGCTACGACTCAAGGCGACTCAGAAGAGCACGCTTTCTGGGGACGTTTGTGCTTGACTGCAGGGCCACTTCATACTCGCTCCTTGCCGGTGCTCGCTGCGCTGCGCTCCTCGGAGCATGTCCCCCTGCGGCGCACCCGAGCTTCAGAAAGCCGAAGCTCGGCGGACGTGCGGTGTGCTGAGACGGCGGCGTGGGAGCCGGATG
>CAYNOM010001511.1:0-1578 GCA_964398415.1 uncultured Polyangiales bacterium
CGTCGCCGTCGGTGTCCACAGCGACCCCGTCTGGCTGACCGTCGCCATCGACGTCGACTTGCTCGCCGACGCGGAAGATGGGCCCGCCAGGGGCCATAGGTGTTAGTAGTTCGACTTCGTACCTCGGCGTCGCGATGCTTGAAGCTGTCCCGTCTCGCTCAGCTCTTGCCGATATGCTGCCGTCTGTCGAACACGCTTGGCGCTGTCGAGGACATCGAGGCGATCAGCAATGGGCCCGGCGGAACGCAGCGCACCGGAGAGCGTTGTCGGCAAGAGTGCGGACACGAAGAGCGGCCAGAGAATGCGCATCATCTTCCAGGGCTGGCGCGAGAGAGGGCGCTTCGAGGCGGCGCTGGTCGATCGGGGGGGAAACCTCGCGCTGCAGAGAGGCGAGGCGGTCGAGTAGGAGAGCGGCGAGGATCTTCGCGTAGAGCCAGGAGAGGATCGTGTCTGGTCGGTGGTTGGGCATTCGATCGAAGCCAGAGAGCGACTTCCAGCGCTTGAAGAGGAGCTCGATTTGCCAACGCAGGCGATAGAGCTCAATGCATTGCTCGGCCGACAGACGATGAACCGGAGCCGTCGTGAACACTACAACGTAGCCGGCAGCCTCCAGCGTCTCCTCGCTGACGTCAGCGCCGTATTCCTCGCGTGCACGTTTGCGGGCTTCTTCTGCTTTCTTCGACGGCAGTCGTATCATGCAGAGTCGCCCTGGAATCAAGCGTACTTCGGAGTCCTTTCGCTCCTTGTACTGCGCATTGACGAACCGCTCGTGCACTCGGTCAGACGAAATGGAGCGAAGCAACGGCATCAGGTCGAGGGGCGTCTTGCCATCCGCGAGAATGAGCGGCATGGACGTACGGTTGAAGCGAACGAGTACGTCGGCGCCGCAATCCACGATGTGAGCGACTCCTCGCGCGTTGCAATAGCCTCTGTCACCGACGACGAGCTCACCCGGCTTCGGCGCGAAGCGGCAGAACGTCTCACCGCACTCGAGCCCTGTTGCGAGAACCTCGAGGTACTCGAGGTTGGAAAGCCGTATTCGAGTGTGAATGCGCGCATCGCCGTTCACTGAGCCGGGTCGCGAGATGCCCGTCGCGTCGACGAGCGACACGTCGTAGCCGGCCCACTTCTCGGGTGACATGTCCGAAGGCATCTTGACCATCCCCAGGACCAACGCGTGCAGGTAGCTCGTGGCTCGGATCATCTTCTTGTGCAGCCTCATCGGGCTGATATCGGGCCCACCGGACTCCGCTACCAGGGCAACCGTCTGACGCAGAGGAAGATCCGCCGCCGCGTGCACCAGAATGAGCCGCAACAGATCGTCAGCATTGGTGATTTTGGCGTTCCCATACTGCGTCTGCAGCTGCTTGTGTTCATGCGCAAGGTCCTCCCAGTTCGACGGGAGAAGCGACACTATCGTCTGCCACTCGTTCAAGATCGGCTCGGCCATGCCTCTTCAGATCACGTCCGAGATCGGGCCGCAAGAAAAGTGCTAACACCTATGGTCTACGAGGAGCCCCACGTCGCCTGCGCGCTCTCGCAGCGGCGGTAGGCGAATGACGAGCATGGCCAGACGGT
>CAYNOM010001512.1:0-1576 GCA_964398415.1 uncultured Polyangiales bacterium
CTGAGCGCGGTGGACACCGTGCTGTGGCTGGAAGGCGTCCAATTCGGACGCGCACTGAGGCCCGGCGTAGATGGCTTGCTCGTGAGCTTCGTCGCCGCGGGAGGCGGACTTATCCGCACGGAATGGAGCATGTACGGGGACGCAAACCCGAAGACGCTCGATATCATGCCCGTGTTCAGACGAAGGACGGGCTGGGGCCAGTCGCGCTCATGGACCGTCGTCGCTGGCGATCATCCTCTGACGCGCAAGCTCCCCGCAACGTTCGACACCCCTGGAGGCTACTCCGACGTCGATCCGAGGACGAGCGCAACGGTGGTCGTGCGCAACGACGCGGGTGAGCCCGCCCTCAGCTACACGACCGAGTTCGGTGGTGTCACCGTGCACGTGAACGACGACCTCACGTACTCCCGCCCCAGCATCGGCGGCGCCATGCTCCAGGTCTACTTCAACGCCGTCCACTTCAGCGCCGTAGGGCCGTAAGCGAGAGCACGGCTGCAACGAGCGCTCCGACGAGCAGGGTGGGTATGATGACGAGAGCCGGACCGACGGCCACACCGACTGCGCCCATCCAGAGGATCTTCGCGAGCAGCGCCGCCATCTGAAGCGACAGAAAGACCGTGTACACCGGCGCGAGCAGGTCACCGAAAGCTTGGCGATGCAGATACGCATGGCCCGCGAGAACCGACGGCGGGAGAAAGAGCGCGAGGTCGAAGCCCTGGACGACCAGCGTGGTGAGATGAGCCAGGCCGGGCGGGTAGAGCGTGCCGGAGACAAGCGGCGGGACGATCACCGAGAGCCAAAGCAGCGCGATGAGCGCCCCGTTGAGCAGGAGAAAGCCGCCGACGTAGCGCCTCGCCCAGGCGGGATCGTCGCTCGCTCGAAAGTCAGCGGCGCGCACGCCCCACAAGAAGCGCACGAATGCCTGGAACGCCAAGAGCACGATGGTGACCCAGACGAGGAAGAGCTCGTTGTACGTCGCCATGGCGAGATACAGCACGTACTGAACGAGCACGTAGCCCGTCGCACCCACGAGCGCGACAAACCCGGCACGCGACCCGCGACGCGCCCGGACGAGAGACACCATGAGGAAGGGCACGCCGAGGCTGAGCGTCACGAGATCCTGCGCCAGCCCTTGCACCGCGACGTCAGCAGGCATGTGACGATAGGGACCACGACCGTAGAGCGTCACGGCCTCGCCGCGGACGGAGATGTGCGTCGACGGCCCCGGCCCCTCGGTGAACACAAACGGGATCGCTGCTGCGACGACGACGAGCGCGCCCAGGACCAGCACCACCCACGTCAAGCGCTTCGCTATCGAGACGAACTGTGGCTCGGACATCACGTCGTGAGTCTATCTCAGGACGAGCCGATGCCGACACCGCCAGAGCGGCCATTCACGCTGCGGGAATGCTCGCCTCAGCTTGCACAGGCACCGCGGAGCCCCTCACTCGATCAGCTTCGGTGGCGGCGCGAAGGGCTGGCACGTCCAACGCATCATCGTGGGGGACTTGCCACGAGACGCGTCAACCTGTTCGGCTTGCTTCACCCGGCGATCACGCCGATGCTTGCGCGGGAG
>CAYNOM010001513.1:0-1576 GCA_964398415.1 uncultured Polyangiales bacterium
AACTGCGGTAGGCGCTGTCGACATACTCGATCTCGTGGGCGATCAGCCCGTAGGCGACGTAGCTGACGCCGGCGCCGCCGTAACCGTCGATGGTGGGGCCGAGCAGGCCCATCTCGCCCATCCTGGCCATGACCTCGCGGTCGCTGGACTCGTTGCGGAAGTCCTGCTGGACGCGGCCCATCAGGTAGTCGCGGGCAAACTCCCGGGTGGAATCGCGGATCATGCGCTCGTCTTCGGAGAGCTGCTCGTCGAGCTGGAACGGATCCTCCCACTGGAAATGGGGGCGGGCGCTCTTGGCGCCGGAGGCGGGCTGGGCTTCTTGGGCCATGATGGTGTTCCCCTGTTCGCAACCGGAATATTGCGCTGCACAATAACCATGTCATCCTGCCGTGGCGAGCGCGAAGGGCGCCTGCAGGTTAGCGGGGCCGAGCCCTTGCTCCAACGCCCTGCGTGCCTGGCTCGGGCGGCCGCGATCAATACGGCTCGGCTGTTTCGGTCTCGTCTGCCTCGGCAAGGGTGATGCGGTTGCCGAAGGGATCGGTGAGCTCCATCACCCTGCCGCCCCAGGGCGCATCGGCGATGCCTGGGCGCAGGTAGGCGTAGTCGCGAGCGCCGATCTCGGCATGGAACAGGTCCAGTCCGCGAATGCGCACAAAGACGCGCGAACCGGGCGTGGCATCGCCATGGTGTTCGGAAAGATGCAGGACCAGGCCGTCGCGCGAGACCTGCATGTAGAGCGGCAGGGACGGTTCGAACCGGTGTTCCCAGTCCACGGCGAAACCCAGGTAATCGACGTAGAACTCGCGCGCCTTCTCCACCGAAAAAATGCGCAGGACCGGGATCGTGCTGTCAAAGGTGATGCGTGCCACGGCGGTGTCCCGAAAAGGCGAGGGGTCCGACACCTGGTGGCATCGGACCCCTCTATCCTTAGACGTGTCCGGATCAGTAGCCGGCGCGGACCTCGTCGTAGAGGCGGATGTAGCGCTCCTCGACGTCGGGGGCGAGCGCCTGGAAGAAGATGCCGTTGCCGAGCAGTTCTTCCGGTGTCGAGAGACCCAGTTCGGCGAGCTTCTCGTCGGGAATTAGGTCGAAGGCCTTCATGTTGGCGTGGCCGTAGCCCCAGTTCTCGATCTCGTAGGCACCGGCCTCCGGGCTGGTGAAGGCGTTGATGAGGTCGTAGGCCTCGTCGACCAGCTCGGTCTCCGCGTGCATCACCACACCGCAGCACCAGGTGAAGATGCCCTCCTTGGGCACGCCCAGGCCGACGTCGTAGCCTTCGGACTTCAGGCGCACATAGGCGTCGTTCCAGCCGTAGCTGGCGACCAGTTCGCCCGAGGCGAGCGCCTGCACGGCCTCGGTCTGGTCGGACCAGTACATGCGCATGTTGTCGCGCTGGACCTCGACCATCTTGCGGACTTCGACGAGCTGCTCGTCGCTCAGGTCGAAGATGTTCTCGTAGCCCAGGACGAGCGCGGAGATCTCGACCACCGCACCGGCGGAATCATAGAAACCCAGGCGGTTGGCGAACTGGTCGGTGTAGAAGATGCCCCAGGAGACATTGTCGTCGCTCCATTCG
>CAYNOM010001514.1:0-1290 GCA_964398415.1 uncultured Polyangiales bacterium
AGTACTCGTACGGGATGGAGCTGCAGGCGGAGCTGGAGTCCGTGTGACACAGCACGCCTGCGGCGGACAGGACCATGACGCGGAAGCGGCTTCGCGTGTCGGCTCCATTCCGCTGCTTGGACATTCGGCGGCGCGTCATCTTGGCGCTCAGCCTTCCGCGGCGCTTGACGCCGTCTCGACGCTGCCGGACGCGTCCTGGGCCGGAGCTTCGCCACCGGCTGCGCTCAGGCGCTCCTGGCATGCGGCCACGTGGCCACTGCCACCACGCGCGGTGCGCGAGCAGGCGAACTCGCGGCCGCGGCACGTCGCGATCCACTCCGCCGTGAACATCCCGGGCAGCTCGTGGTTCTCGTTCGAGATCGCGATCTCCGTGCTCAAGCAACCGATGCGCGCTGCCGAGTACTGCTGCATCGACTCCACGGGCAGGCGGCCGGCCTCGGTCCAGGCGGCGCAGCCGGGGAGGAGCGTAGCGCCGATCAGTCCCGCCGCTGTTGATGGCAACATGGTTCGTAGCATGACGGTTTACTCCTGCTTCAGGTGACTTTGCCTTGCCCAACTCCGCCCCAACGGCGTCTGTCTACTGAAGCCACAACGGCGTCTGCCCTTGCGCGGCGTAGTCCACTACACCGGGAAGGGTCACCGCGTCACGAGGACCGATTTGCCAGACGACGACCGCCTCGCCACGCGAGCTACTGCTTGGGCCGGCTAGGAATCGCTCGGTCCGGTCGAAGGCCGTGAGTGACACCGGGATGCGCGTGTAAAACGAAAGTGATCCGTCCAGGGCCTCGCCTCGGGTGCGGTTTCCAACGTAGAATAGCAACCACTTGTCACGCGGGGACACGCGGAAGTAGCCGCGGTCAGTATTGCACACCGCGCGCTCCCCTGGTCTGTCGTAGAGCGTCTCACGCTCGCCGTTCGATAGGTCGAGCAGGTCGACCCGGCCGGTCTCGCGCTCGCACAAGACCACACGCGTGAGGCCGGACGTGAAGGTGCCGAGCTGGCTCCCAGGAGTATCGAACCTCCGTTCCAGCAGGCCACGCTCCAAGTCCAGCACGTAGAACGCATCCCACGCAGGCACCACGGCTCGCGAACCGGCGAAGTGGATGTCACGAGACCCCCGGAGGTCCCAGAGATTGCCCGGGACCTCGAGCGTAGGGTCCGCACTCGTAACTGGCTGATTGCGCCGCGCTGCGACGTCGTAGATCCATGGTCCTTGCGCCGTGTGGAGGATGAATCGACCGTCGTCGGAGACCGTCGCGCTGCCCGTCGTTATCGAGCCGCCCTCTCGGG
>CAYNOM010001514.1:1300-1575 GCA_964398415.1 uncultured Polyangiales bacterium
TGAGCGCCCCCCACTGCGTGCCCCCAGACCCCCGCGTAGCGTCGGCCGTGGCAGCGGTGCCGACGCTACTTACCGTCCGGTGAGCAGCATCGAACCACGTGATGGGCCCGCGGAAGCCCTCTCTGAATAGCAAGCCCCCTTCTGAGACTGTGAAGAGGCGTGCCCACCCGTCGCCGGCCCTACTGTCAACTCCGCGAGCAAGTCTCAACGGGGTGTCGCCGACGCGGCTGTGGTAGACGGCGTCTCGCGTTTCGATCGAGAGATGCTCACCCTTC
>CAYNOM010001515.1:0-1575 GCA_964398415.1 uncultured Polyangiales bacterium
GACGGTGACGGTGACGGTGATGACGACCTCGAGATCGTAGGCCGTTGGCACAGCAACTTCGGCGGGACCGAAGAGATTTCCTCGGACGCGTGGGCCGGCTTCGGGACGCAGGCGGTCATCGAGTACGACAACGATGCGAATCGCCTCGTGACGCAGAACCCAGCGGACGCCGCGTGGTCGCCGAGCGCGTACAACGTGGTGGTGTGGACTGAGCTCGACGGCGGCTCGTTCTACTACTGCGCCGTCGATTACGGGCTCGCGACGCTCGACGAGGCGCGCAGCTCGACCATGAGCGCTGACGCGACCGATCCGGAGACGACCGGCTGCGGAGCGTTCTCGTGGACGAAGCTGAGCCCCGTGCTCGAGATCGAAGGGCGCTGGCACAGCAACTACGGCGGCACGGAGACCATCGACTCGGACGGATGGTCGGGCTACGGGCCCAACAGCATCATCGAGTACGACCATGAAGCCAACGTGCTCATCACGCAAAACCCACCGGACGCAGCGTGGTCGCCGAACAAGTACAACCGCATCGTATGGACGGAAATCGCAGACGGCTCGTTCTATCACTGCACCGTGGACTACGGGCTCGACACCCTTGACGACGCGCGGAGCTCGACCATGACCGCGGACGCGAGCGACCCCGAAAACGCTGGGTGCGGATCGTTCCCGTGGAGCAAGTTCAGCGTGGTGATCGCCGTCGAAGGCGATTGGACCGACGGCGTGACCCCGTTCTCGATCGACTCCGACCTGTGGGACGAGAGCCCCGTGGTGAGCTACGACAATGCAGCTGCGAGCGCGATCACGCAGAACGCGAGCGGCGCGCCAAATCCATTCAAGTTCAACAAGTGGGTGTGGACAGGCTTGGACGAGACCGGCTTTCACGCATGCCTGGCGTCTGCGGACCAAGACAGCGCGCTGCTGGCCGAGAGCGCATCGGTGGTGGTCGACGACGGCGACTTGACTATCGGTTGCGGCGGAAACGCCTGGGTGCGCATCGATGCGCAGTGAGCTCGGCCGCGGCGCCGTGAGGCTGGCGATGGCCGCTCTCACGGCGCTGTACGCGCCCGCGTGTGCTGAAGAGCTCGACGTGAGCGATGGCGGGATCGCCATTCCGAACGACAGTCTCGACGACGGCGTGCGCGCGGATGCGTCGCCGACGGACTCGCTGAGCGACGGCATGGATGGCGGTAGCCTGGATGCCGCGGATTTCGATTCCGACGGTCCGCACATCCCGACGGGAACGTCGGACGCAGGCGCCGATGGCTCCGATGCCGAGCAAGCGTACGTCGATGCGGGCGAAGGCGCGGCCGACGCGAGCGTGGAGCCCGGCTGGTCGCTCGACGAACTGCCCTACGCGCGCAGTGTCGTTTCTTTTGCGGCTGGGGCTAACTCGGGGTTTGGGCAGACGAAGTACCCGGACATCGTGCTCGGCCCGCCCAAGGGGCTGGGCACCGGAGCGGGCTCGCTCGACGTGCTCAGCCTGGGTGTCGGCGGCGAGATCGTGCTCGGCTTCGGCAGCTACGACATCGTCGATGGCGAGGGGCCGGACTTCATCGTGATCGAGAACGCGTT
>CAYNOM010001516.1:0-1575 GCA_964398415.1 uncultured Polyangiales bacterium
GCCAACGTGCCGCCGCAGGGCGGGCGCAAGCACCCGCAGCAGGAGTTCCTGCAGATCGACACGACGAACATCCTGTTCATCTGCGGCGGCGCCTTCGTCGGCCTCGAGGAGCAGGTGGAGCGGCGCCTCAATCAGAAGACGATGGGTTTCGGCGCCGAAGTCAAGGGCAAGAAGGATCGCGCCAAGGAGAACTCGCTCGAGAAGGTGCTGCCGGAGGACGTCATCAAGTTCGGCATGATCCCCGAGTTCGTCGGTCGCCTGCCGGTGGTCGCCACGCTCGAGGCGCTCGACGAGACGGCGCTGGTGCGCATCCTCAAGGAGCCCAAGAACAGCCTGGTGCGCCAGTACCAGACGATGTTCGAGCTCGAGGACGTCAAGCTGCGGTTCACCGACGAGGCGATACGCGCAGTCGCTCGCGAGGCGCTCAAACGCACGGTCGGGGCGCGCGGGCTGCGCGTCATCCTCGAAGAGATCATGCTCGATCTGATGTACGACGTGCCGTCGCAGCGCGAGATCTCGGAGTGCGTGATCACCGAAGAAACGGTGCTGCACCGCACGCAGCCGATCACCACGCTGCGAAAGGCCGGATGAGAACCAGCATCCCCTCCTACGTCTCCCGCAGCAAGGACGTGCTGCCGGTCGTGCCGCTGCGCGACATGGTGGTCTTCCCGCACATGATGGCGCCGTTCGTCGTCGGTCGCGACAGCTCGGTGCGTGCGCTCGAGGCGTCGTTGTCCGACCCTGGCCGACGCATCTTCCTGGTCGCCCAGCGCGATCCCAAGGTCGACGAGCCGCTGCGCGCCGACCTCTACGAGCTGGGCGTCGTCGCGCGCGTGGTGCAGAGCCTGAAGCTGCCGAACGGCAACGTGCGGGTGATGGTCGAGGGGGTGCAGCGCGGCACGCTGGCCAGCCTCGAAGAGCGAGACGGCGTGCACTGGGCAGAGCTCGAGGCGCTCGACATCCGCTATCCCGGCGACGAGCGGGTGGAGGCGTTCATCCAGCGCATCGTCGGCGCCTTCGAGCAGTACGCCAAGAGCTCGCAGCACCTGGCCGTCGAGGGCCTGATGTCGACGCTGAAGCTCGACGACCCCGACCGCTTCGCCGACACGGTGGCGGCACACCTGGCCGTGCCGACCTCCGAGAAGCAGGAGCTGCTCGAGCTGATTTCGCCGTTCGAGCGGCTACAGCGCCTCGACGACCTGCTGGCTGTCGTGCTCGAGAAGATGAGCCTCGACAAGCGCATCAACGTGCAGGTCAAGAAGCAGATGGAGAAGGCGCAGAAGGAGTACTACCTCAACGAGAAGATCAAGGCGATCCACCAGGAACTGGGCCGCAAGGACGATCGCTCGGACGAGCTGCAGGAGCTGCGCGAGAAGATCGAGAAGGCCGGACTGCCCAAGTCGGTGCGCGAGAAGGCCGACGCCGAGTTGAAGCGCCTCGAGGCGATGCCGCCGGTGTCGGCCGAGGCGACGGTGTCGCGCAACTACATTGACTGGCTGGTCGCGGTGCCGTGGAAGAAGTCGTCGAAGGAGATCAAGGACCTCGGCCGCGCCCAGGAGATCCTCGACGCCGACC
>CAYNOM010001517.1:0-1574 GCA_964398415.1 uncultured Polyangiales bacterium
GCTCGCTCTGGGTTCCGAAGCTGCGCTTTCTCCAGAGCACGAAGTCACGCAGCTCCAGCTCGCCGTGATTGTTCGTGGGCTCGACACGCTCTTCGGTCACGAACGTCCAGAGCGCTTCGCGGTGCGCCAAGATGTCGGCGCACGAGCCCGACACGCCCTTGATGTCGGCCTTCTCGCCGCGTTCGAGCAGCTGCTCGAATGCGCGCTGAACCGGGCGCATCCACTGCTGCATCTCTTCGCGGGTCAAGACCCCGTCTTTGTAGCCGTGCCAGTACTCGAAGATCAGCGCCGTGCACTCGAGCAGTGCGCGGCCAAGGTCGCCGGCTACCCCTGTGCGCTCGGAGAAGGCGACGAACTTGCGCAACAGGTGGGCGTGGCACACCTGACGCAGGTGCATGCTCCAGAAGTTGAAGACGGTGGCTCTGTCGCTAATGAGGATGCCTTTGAGCGGCCCGAAAGACGGGCGAATGGTGCCACTGCGTCCATCGCCCAAGATCACGTAGGCCGTGGCCGCGGTCGTGGCCAGCACCCACAGCGACATCAGCTTGCCCGAGCGTGTCCAGGTCGTCGCGTCGGTGTGCTTCACCTGAGCGTGCTGAACCTCGTGCAGAGCTTCCGCGTGGGCAGATTTCAGCGCCTCACTTGCGCGCTTCTCCATGCCGCTGATCGCGCCGAGTGACACCGAGATTGCGAACAGCTCGTGCAAGAGGGAGCGTGTCTTGCGCCGACTGAGGTGATAGGCGCCCGTGAGCAGCGCCACCACGGCAGTCAGGCACGGGCCAAACGCGACGCTGGGGATCGTTTTCGGGTCATAGGGCGCACGCGTCCAGGCGCCGCAGCGCTCGCACTCCACCTCGTGCCGCTTCCACTCCTTCACATGACGACGATGGTCGCGAAGATCGAGCTGCTGGTGGCGGCACGCGGCGGCGTCTTCGACCTCGGGCAACGAGCACGCGCAGCCCTCGCACGCCTCGGGGAACAGGTCGATGATCTCGTCCGCTGCGACCAACGCCCGATACGAGCCCCGGTGCCCCTTCTGGCCACCGCGCTTCTTGCCCGACTTTGTGTGTGACTTGCCTGACCCGCTGCCACGCGTTCCGGCACCAGGCCCATCGCTCGACGGCGGGAGGTGCGAGTTGCGCGAGTTCCGGCCAAGCAGCTCCTTGAGCTCGGCCAGCTGCTCGGTCAGCTTGGCGATCTGTGCGGCCTGGGCGGCAAGCTGCACGTCCCGCTCCGCCACGGCCGCCTCAAGCGACGCGACCCGCTGCTCCGCTGCCTCACTCGGTGCCTCAACCGACTCCACTCCAGGCTTAGATCACGATCGGATCCGCCTGTCGATCCCCTTTCTGCAGCGGAAATCTGGGGGGCTGAACGGTTACGTCGAGGAGGCCTGTTCACCATGCTCGGAGAGACTCGAGGCGGTACTCAACTGCGCCGCCGCGCATGGCGACGATCACGGGCACGGGCACGGGCACGGGTCGATCTACATCCAGCACCACTACGACGACGCGAAGCACCAGTTCGACTCGGGCAAGCTCGGGATCTGGATCTTCCTCGCCCAGGAGGTGCTGTTC
>CAYNOM010001518.1:0-1574 GCA_964398415.1 uncultured Polyangiales bacterium
GTGGCCTGCTTCCGATGCAGGCTCGCGCCAGCTACGCTAGCTGTGTGCGCAGCGGATCGGACGCCACCATTACGATGAACGAGAGGCTGCAAAGCCTCCCTCCCTTTCAGGGCACAACGCGATTCGTCGTCGTGGGGTCGCTGGGCGAGGGAGCGTTTGGCACGGTCTACCGTGCTCTGGACCGCGAGACTGGGTCCCAGGTCGCACTGAAAGTGCTGCGTCGCACGGAAGCCAACGCGCTCTTTCGCTTCAAGAAAGAGTTCCGGTCGCTGGTCGATCTGCGGCACCCAAATCTCGTACGTCTACGAGAGCTTCACGAGCATGCAGGTCAGTGGTTCTTCACGATGGAGCTGGTCGAGGGCGTCGACTTTCTCCAGTACGTGCGAACCCAGAGAGCGTGCTTCGATGAGGAGCGCCTGCGCCGAGCGCTCATGCAACTGGCCATCGCGGTTCGCTACCTTCATGTCGCGCACAAGCTCCACCGTGACATCAAGCCAGCGAACATTCGCGTCGACCCCGAGGGGCGGCTCGTGTTGCTCGACTTCGGTCTCATCTCCAACACCGTAGACGGTCGCCAGACGACCGCGGGGGGCCTCGCGGGCACACTCGCCTACATGGCTCCAGAGCAGGCCCTCGGACAGCGCATCGGCACGGAGGCCGACTGGTATAGCGTTGGGGTTGTGCTCTACGAGGCACTGACGGGATGTCTGCCTCCCCGTGGTCCGTCGGCACCGGGGCGAGAGATCGAGCGCGAGCCCAGGGCGCTCGTGGCGGCGGTTCCCGAGGATCTGAACGACTTGTGCGCGGCGCTGCTCGACCCCACACCGGAGCAACGCCCAAGCGGCCAAGCGGTCATCGCTGCGCTGGGCGAGAGGTGCGTCGCGGTTCCGGCTGCCGTGCAACCCCAACGCGCCGCCTTCGTCGGTCGAGAGAGGGAGCTCGAGATCCTCGCCCGCGAAGCGCGTAGGTTGCTCGACGGCGCGTGTGGGCTCGTCTTGGTGAGCGGGGAGTCGGGCGTCGGGAAGAGCACGCTGCTTGAAGAGTTTCTTTCCACGCTTCCTGCGCGCGCCGTGGTCCTGAGAGGCCGTTGCTTCGAGCAAGAGCTCGTCCCCTACAAGGCCTTCGATGGCGTGGTGGATGCGCTCTCGTCATTCTTGCTCGAGCTGAGCGAGCGCGAGTGCGTCTCGTTGACTCCACGCCGCGCGGTCTCGCTGCCACGGCTGTTTCCAGTGCTGGGTCGCGTGCCCGCTATCAGTGCGGCCCCGCAAGTTCCTGGAAACGTCGACGAGGTCGCGCTCAAGAACTACGCCTTCGCTGCACTGCGAGACCTCCTGGCGCTGTTGGCCGAACGCCGGCCGCTCGTGATCTTCATCGACGACGTTCAGTGGGCAGATGCCGAGAGCCTCTCGCTCCTGGCACGTCTGGTCGCACCGCCCGATGCGCCGAACATTCTCGTCGTCCTTGCAGGAAGGCCTCTCGAACAGTGCTCGCACACGATACGCAAGGCGCTGGCTGCGCTGCTCGAGGGCAAAGATCGGGAGATCCAACTTGCGCCCCTGACTCACGCGGAGAGC
>CAYNOM010001519.1:0-1573 GCA_964398415.1 uncultured Polyangiales bacterium
TACGCTCGCCTCCATGGAGGAGCATAGCACAGCACCAGATCACAACGAAACCGTCTGGCCCAAGGGCGTCAAGTACATCATCGGCAACGAGGGATGCGAGCGGTTCAGCTTCTACGGCATGAAGGCCATCCTCTTCGTCTACCTCTTCCAGTTCCTCGTCGACGAGGGCAGAGCCGAGGCACTTGCCGAGAAGGACGCCTACCACGTCGTGCACCTGTTCGTGGCCGGCGTGTATGCGCTACCCATGATCGGTGCGCTGATCGCCGACCGGCTCTTCGGCAAGTACCCCACTATCATTTGGCTGTCGCTCATCTACTGTGCGGGGCACGCTTGCCTTGCGATGTTCGAGGGCACCTGGCGCGGCTTCATGCTCGGCCTCGCCCTGATCGCCGTCGGCTCGGGTGGCATCAAGCCCTGCGTGTCGGCTCACGTCGGTGACCAGTTCGGTCGTGGAAACTGGAACAAGCTCGGGCGCGTCTACCAGCTCTTCTACTTCATCATCAACTTCGGCTCCTTCTTCTCCACGCTGCTGATCCCTGTGGTCGCCGACAAGTGGGGCTTCTCCTGGGCGTTCGGAATTCCGGGCCTCCTGATGTTCGTCGCCACGGTGTTCTTCTGGCTGGGGCGTGGCGTGTTCGTGCACGTGCCTCCGGTGCCGGGTGGCAAGTTCGGCTTCATCGACGTGGTCGCTGGCGCCCTGCTGTTTCTCGTGATCGGCATGCCGATGTTCGCCTCCGATGTCTTGAGTGGCTACGGCGCTCTATCCCTGACGGCGAAGGTCAGCGTGTCACTCGCCTTTCTGATCGGCGGCTTGGCGGTGTTCGCATATCGCCAGACTCTGGAGCCCGACGACGGCTTCTTGGCGGTCCTGGTCTACGCCCTGCGCGCCAAGTTCACCGGTCGCGAGCTACCGCCGCTTCCTGGTGCCGAGAGCGACCACGCCGGTGCCGTCGGGGCCGACCGCGCCGGCAACCTGCGCAGCCATCCGTTCTGGGGCCCAGCGGCGCGTCGTTTCGGTCAGGAGGCCGCCGAGGGGCCGCCTGCCGTGCTCCGCATCCTCACCGTGTTCGCGATGGTCAGCGTCTTCTGGGCCCTCTTCGACCAGCACGCCTCCAGCTGGGTGGCTCAGGCCAAGGACATGGATCGCACCGTCAACTTCGGATTCTTCACCCACGAGTTTCTGCCTTCGCAGATCTCAGCCCTCAACCCCATCTTCGTGATGGCGCTCGTGCCGATCATGGGCATGTTCGTGTACCCGGGCGTGGAGAAGCTGCTGAAGTTCGAGATGACCCCCCTGCGTCGCATGACCATCGGCATGTTCATCACGGCCCTCGCCTTCGCGATTGTGGCCATCGCGCAGCAGAGGCTCGATGCCGGAGAGAACGTGGGTATCGTCTGGCAGCTCGTGGCCTATCTCGTGATCACAGTCGCTGAGGTGATGGTCTCGATCACGGGCCTCGAGTTCGCCTACACCCAGGCTCCGCGCCGCATGAAGTCTTTGATCATGGGCTTCTGGCTGCTGACTGTGGCCTTCGGCAATCTCCTCGTGGCCTTCCTCGCCGGCTTCGAGAAT
>CAYNOM010001520.1:0-1568 GCA_964398415.1 uncultured Polyangiales bacterium
ACGGCCGACCACGACACGCTCTCGCAGCGCGAGGTAATCACGCGCACGAGCTTCACCGACCCCGACCTCTCGTCGGTGAGCCAGGCCGGGATGGTCAACAACCTCAACGACGGCATGGCGTGGGGTCTCTTTCCACTCGTCTTTGCTGCTGCCCACATGTCCATCGCCGAGATCGGCATCCTCGCCGCCCTCTACCCTGGAGTCTGGGGTCTCGGGCAGCTCTTCACGGGAGCCTGGTCCGATCGCGTGGGGCGCAAGGGCCTCATCGTCGCCGGCATGTGGACCCAGGCCGCTGGCATCGTCGTCATCGCGTTCGGATCCACGTTCGTGGTGTTTGCTTCCGGCGCAGTGCTGCTCGGGCTCGGCACGGCCATGGTCTACCCGACGCTGCTTGCCGCCATCGGCGACGTCGCGCATCCGAGCTGGCGTGCTTCGTCCGTGGGCGTCTATCGGTTGTGGCGTGACATGGGCTACGCGGTCGGTGCGCTGCTCGCTGGCGTGGTCGCGGATGCCTTCGGGCTCTCAGCGGCGACGCTCACCATTGCCGCGCTGACCTTCGCTTCAGGCGTGATCGTCGCGCTGCGCATGCGCGAGACCATGCAACCTGAGGGCTCTGCCAAGCCCAGGGCGAGCTGCATCGAGCCCGAGGCGCTTGCCCAGACGCCGGGGGTTGTCGTCGTCGACGTGCGGTCGCCCGACGAGTACGCCAAGGCCCACGTCGAGGGCGCGCTCAATATCCCCCTCGACGTTCTCTCCGAGCGCGCCGCCGAGCTGTCCAAAGACGCTGTCCTCGTCACGGCCTGCGGCAAGGGCGGCGGCCGTTCCGAGCGTGGGGCAGCAGTCCTGCGCGAGCTCGGCTTCGCTTCAGTTCGGTCGCTCTGCGGCGGGACCCAAGCCTGGCTCGAGCGCATCCATGCATCCCAACGAGGAGCTGCCTGATGACCAAGATGCTCTTCATCCACCCTACGGAACCGAGCGCAGCTACAACGGACTGCGCGTGGGAGGAGGCATGAGCGAGCCCACCATGCTCGATCCCCATCAGTACACCGGCTGGCGAGCTACGCCCCTGGGCGTTGTGACCGAGCGGCTCGAGATGGACCTCCTGTTCGAGCTCGCTGGCCCAATCCAGGGCAAGTCGGTGCTCGACGTCGGTACCGGCGACGGAAGCTACGCGCTAGAAGCAGCAGCGCGAGGTGCCCACGTGGTGGGCGTGGACGCCGACGCCACCATGCTCCGCGCTGCGCGAGACCGGGCTGATTCTCGAGGACTTTCGTTGGCGCTGGCAGAAGGGCGCGTTGAATTCCTGCCCTTCGAGGACGACACCTTCGACATCGTCTTCGCGGTCACGGTCCTCTGCTTCGTCGGCGATGCCGAGCGTGCCGTTCAGGAAATGGCCCGGGTGCTCGTCCCCGGCGGTCGGCTCGTCCTCGGCGAGCTTGGGCGCTTCAGTATGTGGGCCGCATGGCGACGGGTGCGGGGCTGGCTCGGTTCCACCACTTGGCGGCGCGCCAGGTTTCGCACCACCCGTGAGCTCGTTCGGCTGGCACGCGCGGGGGGCCTCGTCGTCG
>CAYNOM010001521.1:0-1567 GCA_964398415.1 uncultured Polyangiales bacterium
CTCCTCGATCGGTGCGGTCTCCTCGCTGGAAGCGGGCACCGACTCCTCGGGGCTGAGCGTCCCCGCAGCGCCTTCTGCGGCAGCTTCGGTCTTCGCCTTGGCTTCCTGCTTCTGACGGGCGAGCTCGCTGGCGCGTTCGAGGGACTTGTCGGAGCTCGAGGACATGTAAGCCAGCACCACGGAGAGCAGCATGAACAGCGCGGCGCTGCCTGTGGTGAGCCGGGTGAGAAAGTTGCTGGCTCCCGATGCGCCGAACACCGTCTGGCTGGAGCCACCGCCGAACGCCGACCCCATGCCGCCACCCCTGCCAGGTTGCAGGAGCACGACGAAGATCAGGAACAGGCACACCAGCACGTAGACGATGGAAAGGAAGGTGTACATGAAAGGCCCTTCGCGGAAACAGGAGGCGGAGGTTTAGCTCGCGGCAGCCACAATTGCCATGAACTGCTCGGCAACCAGTGAGGCACCCCCCACCAACGCGCCGTCGATGTCGGTCTGAGACAGAAGGGCACGGGCGTTGTCGGGCTTGACACTGCCGCCGTAGAGTACCCGCACGGCCTGCGCGAAGTCGCTGCCGCGATCGTGGTCGAGGGTCGCGCGGATGGCGGCGTGGACGGCCTGTGCGTCCTCGGGCGTCGCGGTTTTGCCTGTGCCGATGGCCCACACGGGCTCGTACGCGATCACGAGATCGCGCAGGACGGCCGTTTCGAGGCCTGCAAGGCCTGCGCTCAGCTGCCCGAGGACGACCCCCAGGGTGGCTCCCGCCTCGCGCTGCTCGAGGGACTCGCCCACGCACAGGATCGGCCGGATGCCCGCAGCGAGCAGAGCGCCGACCTTGCGCCGGACCGTGTCGTCGGTTTCGCCGAAGAGCTGACGTCGTTCGGAATGGCCCACGATGCAGTAGGTGCAGCCGGCGTCCGCCAAGAGCGGTGCGCTGACCTGGCCCGTGAAGGCGCCCTTCTTCTCCCAGTAGACGTCCTGGGCCGCGAGGGCCACGTGACTGCCTGTGAGCGCCTCGCGTACGGCGAAGAGCGACGTGAACACGGGCGCGACCACGACGTCGCAGCGCGCGCTTTCGCTACCCTCGCGCACGGCCTTGGCCAAGGCCACCGATTCGCCTTGCGTGTTGTGCAGCTTCCAGTTGCCCGCGATCAGAGATTTGCGGCTCATGCCCTCAATACCTCCACGCCCGGCAACTTCTTGCCTTCGATGAGCTCGAGCGAGGCGCCTCCGCCCGTGGAGACGTGGCTATAGCGGTCCGCGAGGCCCGCCTTGTGGGCTGCCGCGACGCTGTCGCCGCCACCTACGACGGTGAAACCCGCACACTCGGCCATGGCGCGTGCCACGCCGAAGCTGCCCTCTGCGAAGCCGGGGTTCTCGAACAGGCCCATCGGGCCGTTCCAGAAGACGCTCTTGGCGCGGCGCAGGCGATCGCCGAAAAGCTTCACGGTGCGCGGACCGATGTCGAGGGCCATCTCCGACTCGCCGATGACAGCCGTATCGGTGGCGCGACCGCCCTTTGCATCGAGCGACTCGGCGACCACCACGTCCACGGGCAAAAGCAGCT
>CAYNOM010001522.1:0-1567 GCA_964398415.1 uncultured Polyangiales bacterium
CGAGCTGGGCGCGTTGGGGGCATCGAGCGTCACACGATGCGTCTCTCCACTCGCGCCGATCAAGGAGACCACCACCGGGCCTGTGTAGACCTCTCGCAGCGGCAGCCGACCCCGCTCGTCCGCCGGACCTCGCGCGCCCTGAGCGATCGTCAAGGTCAGCGTGGTCGCGCCCACGCCGCGCCCATCGTCCGCATCGAGGCGCACGTCTCGACGATCGACGAGAGCAAGCGCGACCGAGACATCACCGAGCTCGGCCCGCTCCTCCATCAAGAGCCGTGGGCGTAGGCGTAGGGTGCGGTCTTCGGCCTGAGCGAGGTCTGGTGCGAGCAGGCTGCACAAGAGGACGAGCAGCGTCGTCGCGCGGACGGGCAGCTCACGGCTCCCGCGCCTTCCGAGCCAGCCGAGGCGCAGGTTGTCGCGCGGACAGACCTCGAAGCAGCGCGCGCAACCGTCGCAGTCGGGTCCAGGATCGCCGCGCGCCGGATCGAGCGCAAGCCAGCAGGCGCGTGAGCAGAGATCGCAGTGCTTCCCACAACGCTCGGGCTCGGTGACTGCCAGCTGCAACACCGTAAGCTTGCGGCGCCTGCCGACGGACAGCGCGGCCCCCGTGGGGCACAGCGTCGCGCAGTACAGCGTCGGGCCGAAGATCAAACCCGCGCTCCACAGCCCGAGCAGCCAGCCGAGCGCCGCTCCGCCGCCACCCATCAACCACAGACCGTAGACGCTCTGCTGCAGAAACCCATGGGGCAGAAAGAGATAGAGCAACCCGGGCGCGCCCACGAAGCCGACGCCCACGAAGAGCCCGAGCAGCACGAAACGCAGGGGCCTTCGCGTAGGAACCTGAAAGCGCGGCAGAGGCCAGGGCAAGAGGCGCAGCGCACCCTCCGTGAGCCGCGCGAGCGTGCCGAAGGGGCAAAACCAGCCTCAACACCCGCGCCCCGCGACGAGCGCGAGCAGCATGGGCAGCGCCCACGCGATCCAGATCCGGGTCCCCGAGGGCAAAGTCGACCAGGCCGCGAGACCCGCGACGGGATCGAGCATCGGGATGGAGAAGTACTCGACCGCCGTGCCTCCGCCGCGCAGCACGTTCCACTCGTGGGCCTCGCGCGCGAGGCCTCCGTCGGGCAGACGCTCGAGGACGCCGCGAGGCAGGTCCCAACCCTGCTGATCCCACGCAGACAGGTAGTTGCGATCGAGGCGCTGGTAGCCTCCGAGCAACGGCGCCACCACGATCGCAAGCAGCGCGAGCACCTGGCAAGCACGACGCACGAAGCGGTGGCCTGGGCCAGGACGGTGCGCACCGACGAGCGCGAGCTTCTGGCGTTCGATCACGTGACGCTCCTCTCGACGCGAATGGCCGTCGGTGACTGGGGGCAATCTTCGACGCAACGCCCACAGCCGACGCATGCGTCGAGCACGACGGGCAACGCCGGCGGCAAGAGGCGCAGCGCCTCGCCGGGATAGGGACACGCGTCGTGGCAGTAGCCGCAGAGCCGGCCCAGGTAAGACAGACAGTGCTCGGGGTCGACCACCGCCTTACCCATGCGCACGTGGGCGAGGATCTCGG
>CAYNOM010001523.1:0-1566 GCA_964398415.1 uncultured Polyangiales bacterium
TGAAGAAGGCACTCTACCTCTGAGTTAAGCGCCCCATTTTCAGTCGGCAGGCTTTAGCACGCACCCTGAGGCTCGCAACAAAAACCCGCGCTGAAGCGGCTACTTGCCTTCGAGCTTGGCGCGCAGAAGATCCCCGAACGTGCCGAGACCCTGACGGGCCGCCTCACGTCGGTAGCTCTGCACCGCGCGCTTCTCCTCTTCGACCAGGAGCGCCTTGCGCGAGCAACGCAGCCCCCCATCGCGGTCTTGGCCGATGACCTTGACCGGGATCTCGGTACCGGGCGGAAAGCCCTTTCGATGATCCGTGCCGCGCTCGGTACCCATCTCGACGTTGGGGATGAAGCCACGACCGCGGCGACCGAAGACGCCCGGGAACTGCACGATCAGCCCTGCGTGCTCGACCTTGTCGACCACGACGGTGACGTGGGCGCCCAGCTTCGGAGGACGCGCGCTCTTCGGATCGATCTCGCCCGACTCGAACGCCTTCTCCTCCGCCTGCGAGAGCTTGGAGAGCGAGATACGTCGCTGCTTGCGATCGGCGCGCTCGACGACGACGCGAATCTCGTCGCCTTCGTTGAGCACCTGATTGGCGTGCTTCAGCTCGCGACCCAACTCCGAGATGTGGAGCAGGCCCTCGATCTGCGGCACCAGCTCGATGAAGGCACCGAACTCGGTGGTGCGTACGACCTTGCCGGTGTGCACCGTGCCCGGATCGAGCACGTCGCCGTGGGCCGACCAGGGATCGTCTTGCAGCGACTTGAGCGAGAGCGAGACTCGCTCGCGCTCCTTGCGGGTTGCGCCCTCGCCCACCCTGAGCACCTGCACCTCGAGCTCGTCGCCAGGCTTGGCCACGTCAGCCGGACGCACGCCACGGCTGAACGACAGCTCGCTCTGATGCACGAGACCCTCGATGCCGCCGAGGTCGACGAAGATGCCGAACTCGCGCACCTGCGTCACCCGACCCTTGAGCCGCTGGCCCGGCTTGAGCGACTTGAACAGGGCCTTGGCGGCCTTGCGCTGCGCGCGCTCGAGGATGCCGCGCCGGCTCACCACGAAGCCGTGCGTACCCGCCTTGGCGGGGGGCACCGTGAACTCGAGACGCTGCCCGAGCATGCTTTCGGGGTTGGTGATGGGCTCGAGCGCCATGCCGCTGGCTGGGCAGAACACGCGGATGCCCTCGACGAGGACGTCGAAGCCGCCACGGTTGAAGCCGTAGACGAGGCCACGCACCCGACGCCGGGCGTCGCGCGCCCCAGCGATGCGCTTCTTCGCCGCAGGGACATCGATGATGCGGTTGACGATGGCGATGTGACCGCTCTCTGCGACCGTGCCGATGCGCCCGCGGAAGATCTCCCCCAGGCCGGGCGGAGGCGGAGGCTCGCCTTCGGGCTCGGGCTCTTCGTGCTCGACGTGCGCGTCGTCGCCCGCGTGAGCCTCGCCCGCAGTTGCTTCGGCCTCGGCACCCTCCGGGGCAGCCTCGGCACTCTCCGGGGCAGCCTCGGCACCCTCCGGGGCAGCCTCGGCACTCTCCGGGGCGGCCTCGATGGCCTGCGCCGGCGCGGGCGC
>CAYNOM010001524.1:0-1566 GCA_964398415.1 uncultured Polyangiales bacterium
TTCGGCGCCCTGCTCAGGCGCACCGGATTGAGGTTCACGCAGTACCGGATCGTCTGCGGGTTGCCGACGGGATCGGCAATGTCGAAGCCAAACGCATCAAAGGCCCACGAGCCCACGGAGGCGTCGAGCGGTCGGGGCAGGGCCAGGTTGGGCACGATCCAGTTGCCGGGACCGGGTGCAGGGGCATCGGCCCCGGGCAAGGGATCCTGGTTGAGGTTCGTCGTGTTCGCGAGGCGGGTAGCGTTCCCGCGCGCCGTCCAGCGCAGGGCGTCGCGCTTGATGCGGTCGACCCACGTCTGGGCGATGTTGACCGCCACCGTGGTCTCCTGGGCCTGCTGATTGCCGCGGTTGCTGATGCCCTGCATCATCACGATGCCCGTGGCGCCCATGGTCATGATCGCGACGGCCGTCATGACCTCGATCAGCGTGTAGCCGAGCCGAGCGGCTCTCTTGTGGCGTAGCGCGGTCATCGCGACGACCTCGGGGGCGCGCCCTGCGGAAACAGCACCCAGCGCGGAACGCCGATCTGCGTGCCATCGGGCGCGCGGCGCGTGAGCCGAAAGCGGATGCCACCGTTGCCCGTGTTGTTGCTCGAGAAGGTCCCGATTGCGGTAGCGAGGGCCAAGGTGTTGGCCTGGCCCGTGAACATCAGGCCCGTCGGCGAGTAGCAGATCGCCAGGTTCGGCTGGGTCGGGTTGCCGACCACATCCGCCACATCGACCCGCAACTGGATCGCAGCCGAGGCGAAGTCGTTGCCGTCGACCGGCTCAAAGCGGAGTTGCTCGAGACAGGTCGAGTTGAGGCTGCCGCACGGGCCGTTCGCCTGGGCGACATCGAGCAGGGCGGTCCAGTTCTGGTTCGTGCAGCTCGAGCTCGTGCCCTCCACCAGCGAGATCCGGGTGTCGTTGGGCACGCCGTTGAGGTTGGTCTCCACCCACACCAGGTGGGCCTTGAGCTGGGCCGCGGTGTCGGCGCGGGCGCGGCGCCCGATGCGGATCAGGTCGAACGCAGCGCGGCTGGCTCGCTGTTCCGAGCGGGCATCGGCAAACCCCGGCGCAGCCAAAGCCGCTCCGATGCCGATGATGACCACGACGATCATCAGCTCGACCAGCGAGTAACCCGCGCGCTTGGACGACGAAGACATGACGTCAGCAACGGGATGCAATGGGCGTACCTCCGGGCTCAGTGCGGCCAATTCGCCGAAAATTATCAGCTAAGCGGGCCGCTCCCCAAGTTCTGCACCACGCACGGCCATGCGGAGGTATGCAAACGTTGCAGACTGACCTCGCGACGCGGCCTTGACAGACGACCTCTCAGCAGATATCCCACGCACCCCTTCAGTTGGGGACGTTGCGAGAGTGGCGGAATTGGCAGACGCGCTGGATTCAGGTTCCAGTGGGGTAACACCCGTGGAGGTTCGAGTCCTCTCTTTCGCACAACGTAGTCGACGCAAATCCTGAACACCGAGCCCTGGGGAGACCCGGGGCTTTGTGTTTTTGGGTTATGCGAGCACGAGCACTCGGCGACGGAGGGTCGGCTCGCTCAGCCCCCGATCTGATCGGCCAA
>CAYNOM010001525.1:0-1564 GCA_964398415.1 uncultured Polyangiales bacterium
GGCGACCTTGTTGATGCCGTAGCGCAGCATCGCCTCGGTGATCAGGTAGTCGGCGATCACGCCGTCGCGCATCGGACGGATGGCGCGGACGTTGCCGGGCGTCCTTCCGATCATCTCGCGGGCCTCTTCGCCAACGGCAGGTGCGCCGCACCCAGACAGCACTTCTTGTGCTTCTTGCTAGACCCGCACGGACACGGGTCGTTTCTTCCGACCTTCGCTGCGTTCGACATACGGTACCCGGCGTGCATCCGTCGGCCGGTCGAGGCAAGTGCCCTCGAGCAAATCCCGACCGTGTTGCAGGGAGAGCGGGTCCGCACGGGTACGGACGGGAACGGGCGGGTACAAGGGAGGCGTCCACCTTCGCGACCAGGTCGTTGGCTCCAGCCGCCACGGTGAGGATGTCCTCGATGTCATATGAGACGGTCCCTGTTGGGATCGCTCGTCACGCGAAGGCGCCCACCTTGGCGAGGGCGTTGGCGAGGTAGTTGGATGCCGCTTCGCGTTCCCGGGCACGCTCCACACGCAGCGCGTCAATCGCGGCGAGTACCGAACGGAGGGTTGGATCTGCGCCGGCCAAGGCTGGCGCGTTCTCCGCCAGCGGCTCGATGGGGAAGCCCGTGTCGGGGCCGCGTGCTTGCGCCCAGACGAGCGGCGTTGCGCCGCCCACGAACTCGGCGTCGAACGGTGGCGCGTAGGATCCGGTGGCCAGCCCGCGTGCCGGCTTGTCGCCCGCGCTTGCTGGCACGAGGATGAACGTGTCAGGCTCGATTCCTTCACGCGGGACGCGGGCGTCGCCATGGTGTCAGCCCCTCGAAGTTCGATGCCCAGTCGCGTCGCGTTCCGAGAGCCTTTCGATCGCTCCGACCACGTCCGCTACCGGTACCCGCTTCTTGAAGCGAACGACCTGCGCGTTTCCTGGGAGATCGCTGTCCGAGACATGGAGCGACTCGTCGATGCAGAGCACCAGCCTCGAGAGCTCTTTGCTCCGCGTCTGTGCCAGTTTTCGTGCGAGGTAGTCTTGGGTGTAGAAGCCCACGATCTCCACGAGCCCGTGCCGTGTGGGGTCGGCCCGATGCGTGACGCCGAAGTCCGGGAACACCATGTGGGTACCCACCTCGATCGCCGCGGGTTCGCGGAGCAGCTCGTAGTCGGGGGCCTCACGCGTGAAGTCGCGCGTGAAGCGCGCCTCCAGCTTCGAGTCGAAGGGCGCTGGCTTGCGCGAGGGCCGGATGGGATCGCCCTCCCGAACGTGCACGACGGTGCCCTGCCCTCCGACATGAAGGTGCGCCTCGAGCGCAAAGCCCCGGCACCAGGCCAGCCGCGGCACGATGGAGCCGAGCGCGCGCGCGTAGAGGCGCGTCGAGCGGAAGAGCGCCAAGGGTCCAGAGACGTCGATAACGAACCCGTCCTGGTGGTCGTGGTCGCGGGTGACCACGTGCATGAGGCCGACGAGACGGGTGTGGCGGATCAGATCCCGAGCGCCGCTCCTGGCCCGCATCCTCACGAAGTCCGAGCGCGCGACGATCCCTTGGACGAGCGCGAGGTTCGCGAGGCATACGACGTC
>CAYNOM010001526.1:0-958 GCA_964398415.1 uncultured Polyangiales bacterium
CGTCTTGAGCACGCCACGCATCGAGCGCAGGGATGCCACCGCGTCTGTCTTGGCGAAGTGCTGCAGCACGCTGTACGAGAACGCGGCATCGAATAGGCCCGGCGCGAACGGCAAATGTCGACCATCGGCACAGACGAAGTGTGCCTGCACTCCGAGCTGCGACGAAACCCGTTTCGCGGCGAGCACCGCTCCGAGCGATGGGTCGATGCCCACGGCCTCGTACCCGAGACGTGCGGCCGCGATGGTCCACCGTCCCCAGTTGCACCCAACGTCCAGTAGCCGCTTCCCGGTCCCGCTTGGCAGGCGCAGGGTGGGTATCGGGTAACTCTCGAGCCGACCGACTACGCGCTCATACATGATGCCGTTCGTCGCGCCGACGAGGATCGAAGCGATCGGGTCGACGTCACTCTGCTGTGTAAGCATCCGCGCGACCTCCCCGCGCTGCTCTGGTGACACGCCAAGGGTATCCAGATAATACTCCCCAAGGGCTCCCACCGGCCCCCGCGCCGCCGCATCCAGACTCGCTCGCGCGACCCACAGCGTGTGCTTGCTCTCCTCGAGCAGCATCACGGGCACTCCGCTCACGATCGGATATACGTGTCCGTGACTGCAGCGTAGCGAGGAGCCAACCCGCTGGACACTGGCCCCGTCGCGCGGGCAGGCCAGAAGCTGTTCCATCCATTGGTCGTGCACGTCGGACTGGAGGGTCACGGTGGTGTTTGTCATTGGCAGATGCTTCTATCGCCCCTCAGCGATTGGGCAAGCCCGACTTCGCCGCCGCCAACCCGCAATACAAGTCTGACAGGACAGGGAGGTGTAGAGTATGGCCGCGAAGCCCGAGAGGAGGCATGCTTGTGCAAGAGTGCTCCTGGAGCACGAAATCCCCGTGGCCCTGCTGCTGGGCCATGAGACTCGCACGGCACCCATGACATACGACATCACCCTCGTCATTCCCGCC
>CAYNOM010001526.1:968-1246 GCA_964398415.1 uncultured Polyangiales bacterium
GCACCGGCTTCAGCTACAGGATTCCCAGCACTCCATGACCTGTGACATCTCCATCGTGATTCCCGCCTACAACGCATCGCGCTGGCTCGCGACCACGCTAGAGAGCGTCGTGGGCGATCGCGGGGCGGCGATCGAGGCGATCGTGGTCGATGACGGCTCCACCGACGAAACCGCAGCGCTCGTTGCGTCACGGTTTCCGTGGGTGCGCCTCGAACGGCAGCCCAACCAAGGCTGTTCGGCTGCGCGGGCCCGTGGAGCCGCACTCGCACGTGGCCGCT
>CAYNOM010001526.1:1256-1564 GCA_964398415.1 uncultured Polyangiales bacterium
GGCTTGAACGCTGCACGCGGCGAATTCATTGCATTTCTCGACTCGGACGACCTGGTCGTGCCGGGAAGCCTCATGCGACACCTTGTGCTCGCCGACGACTGCGGCGCTGACGTCGTTTACAACAACTGGCAAGAGCTGGTGCCGTCCGACGATGGCGACTGGACTCCAGGCCGGCGCATCGTTCGCCGCATCGAGGACGTGTCGCCAGACCACGAGGTCGCCTTCTTCACCGAAATGTGGTGCCCGACAGCGGCATACCTCTGGCGCAAGTCGTTCCTCGACGCACGACACCCGGGCTGGAGTGCCAA
>CAYNOM010001527.1:0-1564 GCA_964398415.1 uncultured Polyangiales bacterium
GGCCAGCGCCTGCTGCGTGAACACCTGCTCGGAGCCGCGGAGCCCAAACCCAGATAAGCCGCGCCAAAGAACCCGGCGACGCCGCTGGTTCGCGTCCTCGACGAATAACGGCAGCGCTTCGTTGTCTGTCGACACCGGTGCGTGCTGGCCGTCGGCTGCAAGCTGGTCTCTGCGCTGCAGTGCCAGCGCGAGGAAGTGACCCGGCTCGGTGGTGATCCGGTCGATCAGCTCTTTGCCCAAAGCTCGAATCGGCAGGGAACTCGAGTCGACGAAGAGAGGCGCGCGATCACCAAGAAACCTCAGCAGGACGCGTGCGAACAACACCGTCATCGACTCGGCCTGTTCGAACTCTTCACGCACCACACTCAACACGCGGCGAGCGCGATCGGTCTCAAAACGCCCCTCGAGCTCAGCGAGCAGGGCGAGCGTCTCCTCGCCAGGGTGTTGCGCCCCCACGCTCCTGAGCTCGCCAAAGTCGTTGCTCGCGGACAAGCGAACGGGCCGCTGGGCACCCGGCATGATGACGTCGATGCGTGCGATCTCTCGAGCGTCGTGGTCATCCGTGGCGATCCAGAACAAGGGCACGGCGGGCTGCCCGAGCTCCTCGCTGCGCACGCTCTGCGCCCAGGTCGCGAGCGCTTTGGTCCACACCAGCAGGGGCCCACCGAAGAGGCAGGGCTGATGTGCGCAAATCACGGGGAGCGCCTCGCCGAGCTTGCGGGCGTCGCCCGCGCGCGGGTGCCCGAGGCGGCGGTTGAACGCCTCGATACTCTCGCGCACCACAGGGGCCACCGGACGCCCAGTAGTCTCCAGGCGTTCGCCGCGGTGCACGCGAAACGGAGCGAACGCCCGATCGCTTGTGGGATCCGCTGGGCCGTCGGTTGTCTGCACGAGGGGTGCCATGGCGTGTGGGGAGCCTGCGTCCGAACGTGCCAGAGTGCCAGTGTCCATCGCCAAACCCTTGAGTCGTGGCGGCCCGGTCGGGCATTACACTCCCGCGCTCAGCTGTGTTCGCGGATCAGCGCCAGGATGTCCTTGCCAAATCGCTCGATCTTGGCGGGGCCGAGGCCGGGGATCTTGGCCAGGGCCGCCAGGGTGGTTGGCCGGGCGGCGTCGAGGGCCAGAATCGCCCGCTTCTGGAACACCATGTAGGGCTTCCACTTGAGGCTTCGGGCCTGACGCTTGCGGTAGTTGTCTAGGCTGCGCCGCACGTCGTTGAACGCCCGGGCGCCCCCCTTGCGCGGACGAGCTGGTGTTCGCTGCTTGTCCAGCGAATGCTGCGAGTCATCGTCGCGCGTTTCTGCGCTCGGACGTCGGACCGGCTTGCCGCGCGGCCAAACCGTTGGGTATGTGGATCCGCGGCGCTCAAGCCGCCCGTCGTCGAGCAGGGCCTCGATGGTCGCAACGATCTCCCCCTCGCTGGCGTGCTTGAGCGCCCCGTGCTGGGGCAAGCCGAGCAAGCCCAGTCGAGCGAGCGCGCGGGCGCGACTGCCACGCAGCGCCTTCGCAAGGCCCGACTTTCCCACCGGCCGCGGCAGGCTGTGGGCCGCGTCCAATACGGTCT
>CAYNOM010001528.1:0-1563 GCA_964398415.1 uncultured Polyangiales bacterium
TGGGCCTCGCCATCATCGCCGCGTGCTCGGTCGCGTGCTCAGCCAAGCCGTCCTCGCCATCCTCCCCGTGCTCGCTCCGCTTCGCTGCGCTGCGCGCGGGTCCGGGTGGCTCCGGGCGGTCGACCAGCGAGCCTGGCGGCGCCCTGCGCGCGCGGCGGCTGGACGGCGTCCCCCGGAACGCCTCCGGGGCGCCATCCCGGAGAACCACATGCTCAACATCTATCAAGACACCCTCTGCGTCGCTGCGTCGGCCGGTCGCGCCGCCAAACGAATCGCGCGCCACGACTCGGACCTCGCGCGCCAGCTTCGTCGCGCGGCGGCCAGCGTCGCGCTCAACACCGCGGAGGCGTCCGGCCTGGAGGGCGGCAATCGCCGGATGCGCTACCTGACGGCGCTGGGGTCGGCCCGCGAGGTTCGCGCCTGCTTCGATGTCGCTCGCGCGATGGACTATGCCGCGCCGCTCGCCGACGAGGTCGCTGACCGACTCGACAAGGTCATCGCGACGCTCGTACGCCTCAGTCGCTGACGCGAACCCGTCCGACCTCGGGCCTCACACCCGGGGTCGGACGGGTCCAGCGAAGCCATTCGGCTCGCGCATGCGACCCGGGCTCTTCGCGAGGGACGTCGCGACAATCTGCTCGCGAGGGATCGACGAACCCGGCGAATTCTGATCGAACATCTCTGGCGGGGGCGGCTCCGCAGGAGAAAGAACAATGACCCGACCCACAGAAAGTTCGAAAATCGAGGCAAATAACGAGGCGGCCGCATTGGGTTTCTTCGAGGAAGCTCTGCAAGATTTGCAGGACCCGCGTCGGCCACAGGGGCTGCGCTACCCGCTGCGCACGGTGGTCGTTTCGGCCCTGATGGCCATGGTGTGCGGTTGTGACGACGCGGAGGCCATGGAGTGCTGGTCTGATGTGAACCAAGAGTGGTTGGCCACCTTCCTCGACATGCCGCACGGTCCGCCCACACAGGACGTGTACCTGTCGGTGCTCGGTGCGCTCGAGCCGACCGCGTTCCGAACGGTCTTCGTGCGATGGGCCGAGCTCGTGAGCCTGAGGCTGGGAGAGGATCCCAAACACATCGCGATCGACGGCAAGACGAGCCGTCGCAGCATGGATCGCAGGTCGGGCCGTGCCGCCATCCACACGGTGAGCGCCTGGCTCTGTGGCGCCGGCCTCGTGCTGGGTCAGACCCAGACACGCGAAAAGTCGAATGAGATCATAGCCATTCCAGAACTCCTCAAGGTCATCTCATTACGCGGCGCAACGGTCACGATCGACGCGATGGGGTGTCAGACGGAGATCGCAAAGACCATCGTCGACGGCGGCGGCGCCTATGTGTTGGCCGTCAAGGACAACCAGCCCAGCCTTCACAAGGAGATTCGCGAGACCTTCGCGGCCGTCGACAACCCACGACCGCGAACTGTGGATGAGGTCCCTCGTCCTGCCGTTGCTACCTACGTGCAAGTCGACAAGGGGCACGGTCGTGTCGAGACCCGCGAGGTGCGAGTCGTCGAGGCTCTCGATTGGGTGCTGTCAGCGGACCGATGGGAGGGGCTGG
>CAYNOM010001529.1:0-1562 GCA_964398415.1 uncultured Polyangiales bacterium
GTACTGACGCCGAGCGTGCTCGACGGTCTGCCCGGTCATCGCGTTCTTCAGCTCTAGCGTCGCGATGGGGATGCCGTTCACGCTGAGCGTGACGTCGAGCGACTTCTCCGAGCGCGTCGAGAAGCGGAGCTGGCGGGTCAGGCCGAGGCGGTTCTTGGCGTAGCGCTCCTCGAACTCCGGGTTCAGCTCGTGCGCGGCCTTGAAGTAGGCGACGAAGAGCGTGCGCCCGTAGCACTTGAAGCCGTGGCGCAGCGTCGCGAGCGAGCCGTTCGCGTCCATCCACTTGCAGAGGTCGGTGAGGATCTGCTCGCCCGTCTTCGGCCCGTGCAGGGCTTCGAGCTTCGCCCACTCCTTGGGCTGCGTGTCCTTGATGAAGTCGAGGACCACGGACGGGAAGATGGCGCGCTCGCGGTCGAAGCCATCGCGCGAGACGGCGACGTAGCCGTGCCCGAGAAGGTGGTGCTCGATGACCGTCTCGAACGCGGCCTCGGAGTGTCGGGGCGTGCTCGTCACGGCTCCTCCTTCCTCTTCTTGGGGCGCTTCGACTCGATGCGCTTCACCTCAACCTCGAAGTCGCTCTCGAACTCGTGGTCCTGGCGCACGCGGAACTTGTCGTACTGCTCCTCGGCGAGGCGCCTGGCCACCTCCGCGGAGACCTTGCCGGCGTTCGAGAGCACCTCGTACTCGTTGAACTGCAGGAACGCGTCGAGCTTCGCGACCCAGTCCGCCATCTTCATCGGGATCTGCCGCGCGGCCTGGTTCTCGGCGTAGTCGAGGTACATCGACACGATGCGCTCGAGCTCCTTGATCTCGCGCTCGATCAGGTAATTCTTGGCGACGCTGACGTCGCTCTTGAGGATCTTCCCCTTGGGCGCGTTCTTCCACGTGGTGAGGCCCATCGAGGGCTTCTCGGCGTCAGCGCGCTCGGCGATGAGCTCCGCGGCGGTCTTGCCCGTGACCGCCCAGTGCAGCTTGTTCTGCACGGTCTTGAAGAACGTCTGGGTCGTCTCGGCCTGCTTGTCGTAGTCGATGCTGCACTGCTCGTAGATGTCGGTGATCTTCAGGTAGAACCGCCGCTCGCTGGCGCGGATCTCGCGGATCCGCTCGAGCAGCTCGTCGAAGTAGTCCTTGCCGAAGCGCTTGTTCAGCTTGAGGCGCTCGTCGTCGAGCACGAACCCCTTGACGATGAACTCGCGCAGCGTCTGGGTCGCCCAGATGCGGAACTGGGTGGCCTGCGTGCTGTTGACGCGGTAGCCGACCGAGATGATCGCGTCGAGGTTGTAGAACTCGATCTCGCGCCTAACCTCGCGATTTCCCTCGCGTTGAACTCTCCAAATTCTTCGGAGAGTTGCCTCCGGGCTCAGCTCACCCGAGGCGTAGACCTCCTTCAGGTGGTAGCTGACGGTGCGGACGTCGACGCCGAACAGCTCGGCCATGCGCCGCTGGTCGAGCCAGAAGGTCTCTCCCTCGTAGAGCACCTCGACCCGCACGGCGTGGCTGGCCGTGCGGTAGATGATCAGCTCGCCTTCCTTCGGGGGCTGGTCGGTCATGTCGGCGTCTCC
>CAYNOM010001530.1:0-1561 GCA_964398415.1 uncultured Polyangiales bacterium
ACCTCGACGCCGCATCCTCGCCGCCTCTGGCCGAACTTTCGCCGCACGGCACTAGACTCGACTTTGGCGGTTTGGACGGCTCCCCCGCGGCGCTAAACGTCGCCATTCCCGCCGCGACTCAGCCGTAGCCCGCTACATCGAGCAGTGGAGCCAGCGATTTCTGATCGAGGCGCCCCTTGTCGGCCTGATCCGAAATCCAAATGGTCCAGCAATCTCGGCGCAGCGTCGCGAGCATGTCGGCAAAGCTCGGCATCGTCTTGCCGACGTACCATGGCGCAAATCGCATGGGCAGCTTCGCGCGCCGCTTGGCCCACTGCGCGTACCAGTACACCACGATCGAGTACGCCCATAGCGCCATCGGCGCCGTTCGTTCCACGGCGCGGCGCGTTCGGTTGTGCGGATGCTCGAGGCCCAGGCGACTCTTCACCCAGCCATACGTCTCTTCGAGCGACCAGCGACAGCAATAGCCTTCGATGATCTGTGCCGGACTGAGCGTGAGGTCCGTGCTCACGAGCACGTCGTCCTTCTCATGACCGGGCCAATCACGAACGACCACGAAACGCATGATGCGTCCGCTGCCGACCTTGTACCAAAGCGCATCGAATACCTTCACTCGAACCGACGCCTGCTTTCCGTAGATGGTCACGGTCAGCCTGCGCCATCGGCCCTGCGCGGCCTGCTGAGCTGGAGTCGGAAGTCGTTTGCCTCGAATGGGCGGACGCCCGCGACCGCGAGGCTTGTTGGGCGCAGCGTACAGAGCTGCATCCATGCGACCACGCCCCACCAGGTGAATGGTCTCGGGCAGTTCGCGCACGATCGCGCTGTTGATGTACGCATTGTCGGCGAACACGATAAAGCGTCTGTGCGGAAGCTGTTTTGCGAGGTCCTTCAGCATCGCCGCGGCGAGGTCGGTCTTCTTCAGATGCGCCACGGCTTCTTTGGTGGCTGTCTTGACGCTCCGATACAGGACCGCCCAGAACGGCAGCGAGTAGGTCTTGCCCCAGGGCAGCGTGACCGCGACCGCGAGCACGACCCAGCTGTGACCGAAGTGGAAGAAAGGCCTGGCGCCGGTCGAGAGCAGCGGGTCGCGATGCATCCCCGCACCAGCGATGCGTTTGCCCGTGTGCCGCGCAAGTGTGTCGTCGAGGGTCAACGCGACGCGTTCGTCCGGAGCTACGAGCCTCAGCGCCAGCGACAGGACTACCAGCCCTACTTCTCGTGGTGACCAGATGCCCCGGCTGAAGAAGCGGTGGTACCCGCTGTGGTCACGATCGACGACGTCCGCCGCGCGCATCACGCCGGTGACCGTGTGCTGGCCGATGCACAGCAGCCAGCCGGTCATCAGCGTGACGAAGCGGCGGTACGAGGGGGCCCGGAAGCAGGATTCGAACAAGCACAAGCACGACGCGAGCGTGTCGGGTAGCATTGCGGAGGGACCCTTCGGGTTCGGGTTGTTTGTCTAGCAACGCCGACTCTGATCCCGGGGTGGTCCCTTTCTAAATTTTCGGCGTCCGAACGGAACGTTCGGACGCCTCTCAAACCGCCAAAGTCGAGACTAGAA
>CAYNOM010001531.1:0-1561 GCA_964398415.1 uncultured Polyangiales bacterium
ACAACCCGATGAACTGGACCGACCCGACCGGCTACTGGGGGAACCTCGTAGGGGGATCGAGCGTGGGCGGCTCGCCCACAGGTCAGTGTGACAATGTTGACGATTGCTCGAAGTCGCCTGGGGTTCCCGGTGGAAAGATCGTCAGCAAACAGATCGTTGATGGCGTAGAGTACACGGTTACGGGTTTTTTTGATGATCCTGGTCCCCCGCCTCGTGCGCCGTCGGTGAGCAGTGGCGGTCAACCTGCGGGCACCGGCAGTCATCATGGCAGTGGCACCGGAGGGGTTCGGCAGTCGAAGCCCTCAGTGCCTGGAGTTCCAGGCGCGTCGCGAGGGAGCGGATCGCCCGGCGCGTCTGGTGCTCAGACGGGCGCGACAGCCGAAGGCGGGGGGTTCTGGTCGGATGTTTTGGACGGAGGTAAGTCCTATGGTCGAGGTCTCGGCACAGCGCTCGCGCACCTGACAGCGCGAACGGGATTGCTCGGTGAGGATGCCCAGAATTACGCCGAGCGGCTGGACACGATCTTCGGTGCCGGACTTGCGGCCGCAACCTACTTTCCGGAGCTGGCTTTCGAGCCGGGGAATCCTGGAACGCTTTCGGATTCGGAGGGAGCGATTCCAGAGGTAATACGTGAACGTCCTGGCTATGTGGTGGGGCGAGGAGGAAGCGGCGCCATCTTGTCACTCATTTCCTCGTCACCAATCGGACTCTCCGTCACGTTGCTAGCGATGTATGGAAGTGGAATCGAGGCAGCTGCAAAGGGCGAAAGTGTTGCTCGAGCATTAGTGATTGGCGAGTTTTAGGTCGAGTACGTGGACTCAGGTTCATGCCTGTGCTCTTTCTTCATCGTTCGAAAGCGGAGGAGCTTCTGGATACCGAGATCAAGAAAAGCAGCGACCGCGTGGCAAGTCTCGCTTACCACGTTGGTGTCGCAATGTGCGGCCTTTGGCTGTTGGTCACGCGCGCTTCCTGGTATCCGTTCGTGGTTCTGATTCTGGCATCACTTAGTGCACTTGCCGTTTTCAGCAACCGGATTTGGAGCCATCGGCGACACATGCATAAGCCGTTTGACTCCATCGTCGCGCTGGTCGGCAATACGGCCATCCTTGCCCTGCCTGCCGTTCTGATACTCACCGGTGCTGAGCTCGTTCGTTGTCTGGTGGCTCTTGGCTTCTACTTCGGGGTCGCGCTGCTGATGCATCCTCCTCCAGCTTCCATGGGCTGGAAGCGACGACGGGCGTCCAGGGCGCAGACCAGGATAGATGGCGACTGATGAAGCGATGGAGCGGCGCACCGTTGCGGTTGCGACGACCGCTTGGTGCTTCGACCTCGTTGGAGGACACGGTGGGAGGTCGCGCTGCATACTGGCGGCGAGACCGTCCCGGCGCGTCCCGGCGTCCTGGCGCGTCCCGGCGTACCCCCGGCCTCGGCGATGCGATGAAACGGCCAGGCCGGTTCGACAGGCAGGTCTTCGTCCCCCCTCCGGATGCGGCAGCTCGCGCCGAAATGTTTCGCAGCAAGCTGAGCGATGTGCCGCACGAGCCTCTCGACGAAAGAGCGC
>CAYNOM010001532.1:0-1561 GCA_964398415.1 uncultured Polyangiales bacterium
GTACCGCATCAGGTGCCGCGCTCCGACGGTGCGCACTCGCCCATCGGCGCGGAGCCTCGCCATTGGGCGTTGCAGCTCGCTCATCGGCACGCCCATCTCCTCGGCCAGCGTCACCATCGACTCGCCCGTTCGGGCACGCACGCGTTTGCATCGCTCGTCGCAGAGCTTCGTCGAGCTCCGTCTGCGACCGACGCTTCCCGCCCGACCTCGTCGCGACGCGCCGAGCGTCACGACCTTTGGAGGCACAGCGAAGCGCGCGCGCCGATGCCGCGCGTGTCAGCGACCGCTCCACGGCGCGCTGCGCCGCAAGCCGCACTTCCTCCATGTAAGACGAGACCAACGTATCGACGCGTCCGTAAGCTCGTCGGGGGTGCTCGGGTTCTTCATGAGCATCGAATCGCACCCTTCGGTCGCGGGCCCAACCCCACCGTGAACGGTTACTCAAGGAGGCCAAGGAGCGCGCCGCCAAACGCACCGCGTCACGCCGCGGGAAGAAGGCGCTCAGCTGACTTCGCGGGATTTCCGCGCTTCCTGCTGATCGCCAACACCTGAGGAGCGTTGCTACCCGGGACTTCCAGTCGTACCCTGCGACCAGCGCTCCCGGCTGCTTCCAAGCGCCAGATCGCCGCAGACGCCGGCCCATGCTGCGTAGTCTACAGGATGATTCCAGACCGAAGGACTCCACACCAATGCTGCTTCAACAACTCGTGTCCCGAGTGCGCCCCGCCCCTCTGCAGTCGGCCATCGCGCACGGGCTCCGTCTCAACACACCGCGCGTCGTGGCGGTAGGCGAGATGCGGCTCGAAGTCGATCCAATGTCCATTGGCGGGCGCAAGATCATCGCTGGCTCCTACGAACCAGAGATGACCCGCGTCGTTAGCTCATACCTTCGCCCAGGCGACACGTTCATCGATCTAGGCGCGAACCTCGGATACTTCAGCGTGCTCGGCGCGCGACTCGTGGGTCCGCGCGGCTGCGTGATCGCCGTAGAGCCCCAAAGTCGCCTGCAAGAGCTGCTCATGCGAAACCTGCAGCTCAACGAATGCTACAATGCACGATTGGTTCAAGCCGTCGTCAGTGCGGAGCGTGGGGAGGCAACGCTGCATCTGACTGCCGACACGAATAGTGGGGGAAGCTCCCTCTACCGACCAACTCGCTATCGATTGGCCACGGAGAGGGTTCGCAGCTGGACATTCGAAGACCTAGTCGATCGCGTCGGCGCGGACACGGTACACCTGGTCAAGATTGACATCGAAGGCGCCGAATACGACGTGCTGATGAGCTCCGGCGCACTGCTCCGTTCAGGCCGCCTGAGAGTGCTGGCAGTGGATTTCCATGAGTCGATACTGCAACGGAGAGGGCTTTCGTCGGAGCCGGTGGTCGCTCTGCTGCGAGAATGCGGCTACGACTTGAACGGCGAGACCGGGGCCTTCGAGCACGAGGCCTTCGAAAGGTAACCGTTCAGCCCCCCAGATTTTCTCTGCAGGAAGGGGATCGACAGGCCTTCACCGCTCGCGAGACATGACCCGGGTGTGCCTTCCCCGCTCCTGCAAGAGCGGTT
>CAYNOM010001533.1:0-854 GCA_964398415.1 uncultured Polyangiales bacterium
ACCAAGCTTGCTGGCGACCCCTGGGCGCCACTGCTTGCCGCCCATGCCATTTACGGCAAACGTGAGCTTGTCGAAGTTCTTCGGCTTTTCCCAATCCGTGCGCCGTAGCTGGCCGGCCAGCTCAGCAACCCACATTATTCGATGCTCGGGCTGAGGCACCAATGCCAGCGAAGGGAGCTCGGCGATGAACTCACCGAGGGGGCGGTTGTCGGCGTGCATGCGACCACCTACTTCACCGTCAAGCGTCAAGCCGATATCCCAGGAGCGGTCGGATGTCAGGTTGCGCGACAGAATCAAAAGCCGGAGGCAAAGTGGGCCCTCACCGCTCAAAGGCTTGAAGCGCAATAGCCACAACTTCGGGTGAAACGCCCCGCCACCAGGTGCCATCACTTCAACGATGCAATCCTCGAGTAAGGAGCACAGGCGCGACTGCGGTCGGGTGCTCGCGTGGATGCGACCAGCGTCTGTGAAGACGATGAGATTCTTGGCAACACGCTGAGCGCCCGACAGCGTCAGGCCGACCGGAACCGCGAGCGCGGTGTCGAAGTCCATCGAGTAAGTGGTGGCGATACCTGCATCAAACACATAACCCGCAGGTGGTTGGAGATTCTGCGCGTAGAGCGCGCGACGCTCTGGGTGAAGTGCGGGCTCAACTTGCATGGGCGAGGTCCTTCAAATGGCTTTGTGCCTGGTGCCAACGGAACGAGAGCGGGCGGGTGCCCGACGCTCCCGACCATGACTGCAAGCGGGCGATGTTGGTAAACCGTGATTGCGACCTCTTCAACTGCTGCTCCCGATGCTGGACAAGGGCGCGCGCAGCAAGGTCGTCGGCAACCGCGTGGGGGGACGCATCG
>CAYNOM010001533.1:899-1561 GCA_964398415.1 uncultured Polyangiales bacterium
CAGTTGAGGAAGAAGGTACGCAGCAGCGGATGAACTGGTGTGGCGTCCTGCGCCATGAGCGTAAATAGCTCTTGGGGTTCCCAAGCGCGCATTGCATCCATGTCGAGGCCATCAGCCCAGGATGCGAGCGCCTCGCGGTACTCGATCACGCGGTCGCCCTTGTTCTCTTGGTTGCCGACCGCATTGGGGTGCTCAGCAAGCAGCAGGTTGTAGAGCAATGAAGCCCCGTGGAGGACGTCTGAAACGAGCTTGGCCTGATGGACCAAGACACGATGTGCGGGAGAGAACCTGCCGAGCGACGGGTGGTACCATATCGCGTCTGCTTCCGCGCCATCTCGCTGCTGGGCAAGGTGCGTCAGCAGGCTATCAGGATGCGTTGCCAGCAGTCGGTCCACGATGAAGTCCGCTTCGCCTGATGTGAGCGCAAACGAACAGGTGTCCAAAAATCGCTCCGGGGGCTCGGGCAAATCGGGGTGCCAGTGTAAGGTGCGCTCGGTGACCTCGGGGTCTTGTGCATCACGCCGCCGGCGCTCGCGCAGCAGGGAGCGATCGTCCACGAGTACGTCCCCTACGATCCGACGGCCGAGAGCGAGCTCGGCGTGGTCACCACCGAGGGCGGCTTCGAGGTCGAGAAGATCACGACGAGCGGCAAGATCACCGCG
>CAYNOM010001534.1:0-335 GCA_964398415.1 uncultured Polyangiales bacterium
TCGCCGCATCCTGCTCGGCCTGACGCAGGCCACGCCGAGCACGAGGGAAATGCTGCCCCCGAATATTGAATACGGCACGGCTGCACAGTTGTTTGCGAGCATGTCACAACGTTTCGACGCGGTGGCAGCAGCTGGCGTGAAAGTCACCTTTCAATTCGACCTCACCGGCGATGGTGGTGGCACTTGGCAGGTGACGGTCAACAACGGTGGCTGCAAGGTCACCATAGGCAGTCCGAACGACAAGCCGGACATGTCTCTCATCATGACGGCGCGCGACTACCTCGACATGCGTGCCGGCAAGCACGAACAGGCCCGAGCCCGCCTCACCCGCCTCA
>CAYNOM010001534.1:345-1557 GCA_964398415.1 uncultured Polyangiales bacterium
AACCCACGCAATGCCTTCATGGCCGGGAAGATGCAAGTCGATGGCGATATGAGCCTAGTGGACTGTAACGTTTAATTCGGTAGTATAGTCGCGTCTACGGAGGACGCGATGAAACTGACGAAGAGTGAACGAATGGAACTTCAACGGCAGGCGGGTGCGAGGAACGGACGGGCTGATTCGGCACGACACGCGCGTCTGGTCCTTCTTCTCGCTGATGGCCTGACCTGGGCCGAGATTCGCGCCAAGCTCGACTGTAGCGACAGCTACATCAGCCGGTGGAGCAAACGCTTCGAGACGGATCGACTGGCCGGACTGTTCGCTCGTCACAGCGGCCGCGAACGCTACAAGGTCACTGATCGTCTGGAAGCGCGGGTGCTCGCCCGAACCACCAACCACAAGCCGGCGGATGGTTCTACGCACTGGTCTTCGCGAAAGCTCGCGGCGGAGTTGGGAGGCGACATCTCGCACATGACGGTGTCGCGCATCTGGGCCAAGCACGGCCTCAAACCGCATCGACTCGAGGGCTATATCGCTTCGAACGATCCGGATTTCGAAACCAAGGCGGCAGATGTGATCGGCCTGTACTTGAATCCGCCGCAGAACGCCGCGGTGTTCAGTGTCGACGAGAAGACAGCGATTCAGGCGCTGGACCGCAAAGACCCGGTGCTGCCGCTGTCGCCGGGGCGCGCAGAACGTCACGGGTTCGAATACTACCGGCACGGTACGTTGTCGCTGTACGCGGCCTTCAACACCCGCACCGGTGAAGTCCTCGGCAAGACCACTTCGAGCCACACGTCGGCCGAGTTCGTGGCATTCCTGACCGATATCGTTGCCCACCAGCGGCGTGGCAAGGAGATTCATGTCATCGCCGACAACCTGTCGGCTCACAAGACCAAGTTGGTCGATGCGTTTCTCGATGCGCATCCCAACGTCCACATGCACTTCACCCCGACCTATTCGTCTTGGCTTAACCAAGTCGAGCTGTGGTTCGCCAAGATCGAGCGCGATGTCATCGCCCGCGGCGTCTTCACTTCCGTGCCAGACCTAAAGAGAAAACTCATGCGGTACATCCGTCACTACAACAAGCAGCCCAAGCCGGTGAAGTGGAAGTACTTCGATGCAACGCGACGCATCACTCCCGCTTCAATTGTTACAGTCCACTAGTGCACCCGCGCGCGAGGTGAAGGAAGCCGCAGCTCACGATATGATCGG
>CAYNOM010001535.1:0-1557 GCA_964398415.1 uncultured Polyangiales bacterium
GGAGCTGCGGGTCGTTACCCGCCTCCGCGATAATCGCCTGGTAGGTGAGAAGGGCGAGGTTGCGATGCTCGTTCACCACGACGTTGTGGCGTTCAGCTCGGAAGAGACGCACGCACAGGATCGAGAGGCCGAGAAGGATCGAGGTGCCCAGGACGTAGATGAGGTACGCCTTGGACGCGGTGGGCGAGTCCTTCGGGATCCACTCGAACCCCGCGAGCACCCACCTCCACATGCAGATCCCGAGTGCTGACGCCCCCGCAAGCCAAGCGTACGAGTAGCAAGCATGACGTGTTGCCGCTTGCTGGAACCGCGTCGCGTGAGTGGCAATTCCGGACTTGCCAAGCATCTTGTCTGCAAGGGCCAGACGCTCGGCAATTTCATTGTCGGCTTCTGTACAGAGCTTCTCAACCCGCTGCACTTGCTCGGACGCCTCGGTGTTCCAGCTCTCGATCTTCTTGGACAGCTCGGGGACTTGTTCGTCCAAAGCCTTGAGTCGTCCTCGAAGGTCAGCGCAGGATTCATTCAACGGTGTCAGCAGTTCATTCAGCTTGGAAAGCGTGCTCTGCGTGAGACCCGTGATGAACCGGCACTGGTTCGTGAGGGCGTGGGCATGCGTGTGCATTTGCTTCACATCGTCGGCTGCCGGCTGCCTGCCCTTCTTCACGAAGATCAAGTTCTCGTGCGCTGGCTTCAGCGCACCGTGGAGTTGCTCCAAAGCTCGCAGGGGCACAGCCCCGACCGGCAGCGTCGGCAAGTACTCCAACAGGAAGTTGATGGCCGCTCGAATCTGCGCGTACGAGTGCTCTGCTTCAGCGTGGTCGGGGGGCAACTCCGGTAATTCGGATGCCCTGTCCCGATACGTGTGCAGCATCTTCATCACGTTCCCAAAGACGAGGTTGTAGGCATTGTCTGCTGCGTCGGCCATCTTTACCCGGGGGTCGAAAGCCCAGCGATCATGCCACGTCATTAGGGCTAACCGCTGACGATTGTCGGCTAGCTCGGCTGACTGACCGCCCCTCTGCCTCCACGCCGCCCCGAAGGTCGCTTGGGGTCCGCCGTCTCGATCCGAACTCCTGAAGAGGTCTCGTCATAGCCGCGGAAGACCTCTGGCGCGACGTGATGAAAGGAGAACACACCCGCGGCCGTCTCGATGCGCTGCCTTCGCGCGAGGGTGACGGCGTAGACGGCGCTCGAGATCTGCTCGATCACGCCGCGCAACTGAAGCGCTGTCCGCAAGCAGATGTGTAGCTCTCAGCGACAGCATCTCGAGACAGAACGCGCGATTGCGGGCACTCCGAGCAATTGCTGGTCGCAAGGGTCGTCGGGTGAGCTAGCCGCATAGGAAACGAGCGCCTGGTCGGAATCGTGGCGTTGGGGGTAGGGCCCGCGCTCGCCAGGTTCAACTTGAGTTGCGCTTGCGGTTCTGGTTAAGCGTCGACATGACATCGCGCACGCCAGTGCTCGAGCGACCCTCGCTGTATCGAGCGCGAGCGGCGGATTTGGCATCCACCCCCGCGTGCTCCGAGATCAGTCCCAGGTTTCCGTTGGCCGCCTCCC
>CAYNOM010001536.1:0-1556 GCA_964398415.1 uncultured Polyangiales bacterium
CCCCAGCGTGCTGGCGGCGCAGTCGAATCCGCTCCTCTCCGAAGCTCGGGCCGCTCGCGTCGCCCAGTACGCGGCCATGCAGCGTGGCACCTCGCAGTTCAGCGAGAGCATCGAGGGGGTCAACGGTAAGGCTGCCCGCCTCGACGGCAACAGCGATCACCTTCAGCTCCCCGTGACGCTCGAGGGGGCCGATGGCAGCTTCGTCAAGTCCGAGCAGGACTTCTCGTTCAGCGCCTGGTTCTTCGTCGACTCGAGTCGCTACGACGGAGACACGCGTCAAGTGCTGTTCTCCCACAACTCGCCCGCCAGCGAGCGCACGGCCATGGCCTTCGTGGCCCGGCCCACCTCGAGTGGTGCCTTCGATCTCGAGTGGATCGACGGCGACCTCACCACGGCGAACCCGGTCGTGAGGCCCGTCGCCCAAGGGCTTGCGAGCGACCGCTGGTACCACGTGGCCTTTACCTTCGACGCTCGGGTGGGCGGCACCGCAGCGCTGCAGTTCTTCCTCGATGGCCAGCGGTTTCACGCGGGGCAGCCGACCACCGACACACAGCAGGCGCTGTCTGTCAGCCTGAACAACGCCTGGCAGTGTCCGAGCCTGTCGTCCGGGCGCATCCAGATCCACGAGGAAGGCCGCGGGATCCCTGGTGGCCAGTCGCCCGACCAGATCTTCTTCGCCTCCGCGCGCAGCAATTTGCACGGCATCGAGGTGATGGACACCACCGGCCTGGCGCGCCGCGAGCTCTTGCGCGCGCCCGAGTCGTCGGCGAAGGACCCGAGCTACAACCCCAACCTCGACAAGCTGCTCTACGCGTCGTCGGCCTCGGGCAGCTACGAGATCTGGATCGCGAATGGCGATGGCTCAAACCCACGGCAGGTGACGAAGGGCTTTGGCGACACGGCGCGCGGCATCTTCGCGCGGCGTCCCAAGTGGGACCCGAACGGTCACGGCTTCGTGTTCGAGTCGAACGTCTACGACGTGGTCGAGGGCTACAACGTCGGGCGCACCAACCAGCTCTACTACGTGCCTTACGATCCCGCAGCGGGCGTCACCGTGCGCTACGCGAGCGCAGAGGCCAACGAGCTCGTGTTCGAGCGC
Source organism: uncultured Polyangiales bacterium (assembly GCA_964398415.1). Classification (GTDB taxonomy): domain Bacteria; phylum Myxococcota_A; class Polyangia; order Polyangiales; family DASUME01; genus DASUME01. The sequence continues at coordinate 1,100 of CAYNOM010001536.1, forward strand.
GTCGTCGACGAAGAGGCGGATGCGCGCAATTTCAATCCACACCGCCTGACCAACAGCGGCAACCCCGCCTCGCACTTCTACCGCGTGTCCTGGTTGCGCGGTGGCAATGGCGCGGGCGACCGCGGCGCCATCGTCGCCACCAAGGCCGACGAGCGCTACGACAATCCGAAGGTGGTCCGCATCGAGCTTGGGGCCAACAACGAGGCGCGGGCATCACCACCGTCGATCCCTGGGCCGCACGGCCCGATCCAAACACGGTCTCACCCGCACTCTCCGTGCTCGCCGCGGTCCAGGGCGTGGGGCAAAACGCGCCCACCCGCATGCTGCTGCAGCGCGAGTGGGTGCAGTATGTGCCGGCGGACCAGTTCTCGCTGTCGACCGAGGTGGTGTCCGGCCAGGCCTTTGCGACGGTGACCTACAGGCCCACGGGCTACGACCCGGACAGCTGCTGGGATCT
>CAYNOM010001537.1:0-1555 GCA_964398415.1 uncultured Polyangiales bacterium
GACTGCCAACAAAACCGCAGCCAGGGTAGCGTAAGTTCGCTGAGTCGTGTTAATCGTAAGATATGGGCTCAGATCCAAAGCCCGAACGCGAAGACGACGGGCAGAATCAAACCATCGAAACGTGCGCCGATCTGACGGCGTTCTTCTACGAAACCGTGACGCGAGCGCTGGCAGATCGACGCATCGACGCACCCTGTCACACAGAGCGCTACCTCGTCATGCTGCTCTCCGAGTTGGGCAAGGACGAGCTCTCGAGCAGCTGCACGTTCGTGGAGCTCGAGCTCGACGCGCGCTCGGGCAACCGTGAGATGCGGCTCAACAAGCTGCGTGCGCTGGGTGATCGCGCCCTGTCCTACTCGGGTCTGTTCGATCTCCATCGCGAGCGCTACGGCCTCGCACGCGACTATGTGCGCGGCGTGGGCAGTCGCGCCTATCGCATCGCGGGCGAGCTCGCGAGCCGAAGTCGCGACCGGGTCGAGCGCTTGCGCGCCGACGTCTTCGGCGATCTGGGCCGGCGCTTCGATGCCTACGCCGACGTGCTCGAAGACGTGCGCGAGTCGACGGCGCTCGGCACACCCGATGACGTGCTCAGCCTGTTCGAGCGCTGCGCCAAGTCGCATTCCCCCACGTTGGCACGGCGCCTCTCGGAGCACGGCGTGCTTACACTGAGCTTCGACCCGGTCGAGAGCTGACACGGCGCGTTGCCGGAGCTCACTCGTCGAGCTACCAGAGTCGGACCTCATGGCCTGGCTTTGGACTGCGTTCGTCGCCCTCGTGCTGGTGCTCCTGGCGCTCGATCTCGGCATCCTCAACCGCAAGGCCCACATCCCGCGCTTGCGTGAAGCCTTGCTCTGGACCGCGGGCTGGATGAGCCTCGGCGTGGCCTTCGCAGCCGTCGTCTACTTCGTCTACGAAAACAAGCTGCACGGTGTCACGGAGGCGACCCCAGGCGGCACGATTCCCTACTCGGGCGTCGACGCCGCGCTCACCTACCTCACAGGCCTCGTGCTCGAGCAGAGCCTCAGCATCGACAACCTGTTCGTCATGGTGCTGATCTTTCGCAGCTATCGCATCCCGCGCATGCTGCAGCATCGCGTGCTGTTCTGGGGCATCCTCGGCGCCATCGTCATGCGCATCGGCATGATCCTCGGCGGTGTCTGGCTGATCACGCGTTTCACCTGGGTGATGTACGTGTTCGGGGCCTACCTGATCTTGCAGGGGCTCAAGCAGCTCAAACCCGAGGCGGCAGACGATCCCGAGTCGCCTCGCGCTTCCATGGTCGAGCGCAGCGTGAAGCGCGTGTTTCCGCTGCACTACGAGGGTGCGGCCACCGGCAAGTTCTTCGTGCGGCTCGGGGGAAAGCTGCACGCGACGCCGCTGTTCGTGGCCCTGCTCAGCGTCGAGGGCGCCGATGTGGTGTTCGCCGTCGACTCAGTCCCCGCAGTGCTCACGGTATCCACCGACCCCTTCATCGTGTTCACGTCCAACGTGTTCGCGATCATGGGCCTGCGCTCGCTCTACTTCGTCATCGCCGACATGATGGACCGCTTCGCCC
>CAYNOM010001538.1:0-1555 GCA_964398415.1 uncultured Polyangiales bacterium
ACGCTGATCTACACGTCCGGCACGACGGGGCCGCCCAAGGGCGTGATGCTGTCGCACCGCAACCTGACCTGGACCGCCGACGTGGCGCGCGACATCACCAAGCAATCGTCACGTGACACAAACCTTTCGTACCTGCCGCTCTCGCACATCGCCGAGCAGATGTTCACGGTGCACGCGCCCATCTCGAACGGCAATCCCGTGTACTACGCCGAGTCGATCGACGCGGTGCCCGAGAACCTGAAGGAAGTGCAGCCCACGGTGATGTTCGGCGTGCCGCGCATCTGGGAGAAGTTTCACGCGGGCATCAGCGCAAAGCTCAAGGAGACCAAGGGCGCAAAGAAGAAGCTCGTCGACTGGGCGCGCGGCGTGGCGACCGAGGTCAACAAGCTCAAGTGCGAAGGTCGAGAGCCCGACTTCGCCCTGGCCATTCAGTACGAGCTCGCCAAGAAGCTCGTGTTCTCGAAGCTCAAACAGGCCATCGGCCTCGGTAACGCGCGCTTGTGTGTGAGCGGCGCCGCGCCGATCGCGAAGGAGGTGCTCGAGTTCTTCGCCTCCCTCGACATCCTGATCTTCGAGGTGTACGGCCAGTCCGAAGACACAGGCCCGACGAGCTTCAACCAGTTCGGACGCACGCGCCTCGGCTCCGTGGGGCCCAAGATCCCCGGCATCGAGGTCAAGATCGCCGAGGACGGCGAGATCGTGATCCGTGGGCCCAACGTGTTTCTCGGCTACTACAAGGAGCCCGAGGCCACGGCCGAGACCCTCGTCGATGGCTGGCTGCACTCGGGAGACCTCGGCGAGTTCGACCGCGATGGCTTCCTGTTCATCACCGGCCGCAAGAAGGACATCATCACCGCCGGCGGCAAGAACATCGCCCCGAAGAACATCGAGGCCGCGATCAAGAACGACGAGATCGTGGCCGAGGCCGTCGTAATCGGCGATCGACGCAAGTTCTTGAGCGCGCTGATCACGGTCGACGAAGAGGCCCTCAAGCGCCTCGGCATCCACGAGCCGCCCCACGAGAGCGCGCGCGTGCGCGAGATGCTGCAGAAGCGCATCGACGAGGTGAACCGCGATCTGGCGCGCGTCGAGCAGGTCAAGAAGTTCACGGTGCTGCCGCGCCAGTTTGGCATCGACAGCGGCGAGCTCACGCCGACGCTCAAGATCAAGCGCAAGAAGGTGACCGAGAACTTCGCCGGCGAGATCGACTCGATGTACGCCGACGAAGCCAGCGCCTCGACCTCGCTCAACTGAGATACCGGCGTACCGGCGCGCGGGCGTCAAAGGCCCTCGTCGACGGCGTCCCAGCCATGGTGTAATGAATGAGCACTCGTTCATTACATGGGACAGGAGCCGCGATGAGCCAGCGTGAGCAAGTGATGATCCTGACCGGTGCGGCCGGCGGCATCGGGCAGCATCTGGCATCGCGGCTGTACACGGCGGGACACAAGCTGTGGCTCACCGACCTGAGCCTCGACACCTTGCGCGAGTCGACGCGAAGGGCGGGGCTCGACGACGCACAGCGCGTGGAGCTGAGCGCCCTCGACGTGCGCGA
>CAYNOM010001539.1:0-1555 GCA_964398415.1 uncultured Polyangiales bacterium
CGGATGCGAACGTAGTCGTTCATCACGCTGACCGCGGCTGCGCGCGCCCGGTCGCTGTCGCCCGTGATCTCGAAGTCGGTCCACAGCGTGCAGCCGAGGAACCGAACGCTTCCGATCACGACTTCGTCGTTCTCGAGAACGTGCACGCCTGACGGCGCCTGGGACCCGAGCACTCGGCCGAGCTCGACGAGCGCGTCGTAGTGGCCGTGCACGTCGCCCACGATGTCGATCTTCAGGTGCACCTACGCTCCCCCAATCGAGAGGGTCGCACAACGCTCCAGCGCGGTTACGCTGCAAACCTGCCTGCTCGGGCCCTGTCCCTCTGGCGGGCCCAGCACGGCTTGCTGTCGGGCGTAGCCTGAGGCAACTTGCGTGCGTCCAACGAGCGTCGGACGGCGAGCGGCTCGACGGTGCCGCTTCGCGCTGGCTCTAGGCGGGGACGACACTCCGCCCAATCCAGAACACGAGGCTCTCGAGCCGGGAATATCGCGACGCACCCAACCTCCGTGAACACGGAAGAGGTGCGCCATGAACACGAGCGATTCCAGCCCCAGCGGGGCGGAGCCAGTCGCAGTCAACGAGCTCCTGCGGCCCTCGCGAAGCCTGATCGACCTTCTCGCAGCCGAGACTGAAAGGGCCGGTGGGAGCGGCGATGCGCAGCGGTGCGTGGCGTGCCATCGGCAACCCACCCGCGGCCGCTCCCCGGAGTCGGGGCCCCTGGCGGCCGCCAACCTCCTGCTCGAGGGACCGCCCGGGCTCATGGTGCTGCACCCGGTCCACCCCGTGCCCGCGGCAGAGCTCGTCGACGCCTCCCTGCAGGTGGCGGCTCGAGGGCATGGCGTGCTCATCTGTTCGCTGCTCCAGGGCGCCTCCCACCTCGCCGCCGTCTGGACCCGCTCCCGACCCGACCACCACGAGCCTCGCAATCTCGCTTGGGCCGAGTGCGGTGACAAGAGCGCTGACGAGTGTCGCTGCGTCGCGCGAAACGTGTAGGTCAACGACACGCCGGGGCTTTGCGTGGAGGACGCCGAGGAGATTGTCGCTGCACTGCCACCGTCGTCGCGACCTGAGCTCGTCGTGATCGACGCGCTTCGAGTGCTGCGATGCGCGGGGTCGGAAAGCGCTGGCCTCGACCGGGTGAGCGCGACCAGGGAGGCCCTCGCCGATTGGGCGATCCGCGATGGCTTGCGAGTGTTGGCTGTCGAGGATGCGTGGCGGAATAGTCGCCGCGCTACTTCGCACCGACCTGCAGGACGTCCACGAAAAACCGTCGATCTGCCTCTGGGCCGCGCGTTGGGAACGACGCGCGATAGCGGAGCTCGCAGCTGTGGGCTCCTGCCCAAGCATCCACCTGTTCGAGCTCACGTGGAAGCTGTTCTCGAAGCGGACCCTCACTCCACCAGAATGCCATCAGGAAGGCCTTGCGTCCGCCGGGGTCTGGCCTGCGCCAACGGTCCAACCGCCCCGCGTCATCGGCCAGCGATGCACTCGACTTCGGGGTGTTCCACCATTTTGCCTCGAACGCCCAGCTCTGATTGTCGATAGTGACCGCCAG
>CAYNOM010001540.1:0-1553 GCA_964398415.1 uncultured Polyangiales bacterium
AAGCGCCGTAAGGGGCGTGAGGTGGTTGAGCTGCCCGCTAGCAGCGAAGGCCAATTGTTACCGAGCGCGGCATTCGATGGGAAAGCAGACCGGCTCCATGATGGGCATCGTGGAGCCGGTCTGGAGCGCGACGCAGCCGATCCGCAGAGCTGTTCAGTCGTCGTCGGGCAGGGCCGCTACCTGCGCGACGACCGCGCGGTCGACCAGCTTCTTCTTGCGCCTGGACGCGCCCTTCAGGCTGGCGGTAGCGATCCGGTCGACTTCTCGCAGACACGAGCCAGCCGCTTCATGGAGCATTGCGATGGCGTCGTCGGCAAAGACGGGGCGGGTGCAATCAGCTCGCTGAAGGCGATAGAGGAGGTACGCCTCGGTGTCTTCCACGGTCGTCGAGCCGACGTGCAGGCGGTAATGGATGCGCGTGTACAAGGAGCGATTGTGACGCAGGCGCAGCCGATCTTGGAGTTCTGGTAGACCGACCAGCACGAGGCTCAAGAGGGCTTTGGAGTCCCATTCGTAGTTGAGCAGGATGTGCAGATTGTTGAGCATGTCTTGTTGCATGAGGTGCGCCTCATCGAGCAGAAAGACAGGAGTCTGTCGCTCTCGTGCAAGCTCTTCGACATGGCTCGACACCGCACTAAAAAGCCCACCCGCCGACGCTGCCGGGCGTAGTCCGAGGGCGATGCAGAGCTGTCTGTAGAAGTCCCGTTTGCCGAGCGTGGCGTTGTGGCAATAGGTCAAGCGGAAGTGGGATGTGGAGAGCCGCGCCCGCAGGGCCCGGAGGACGCTGGTTTTTCCGACGCCTGGTTCGCCCACTAGCATCACCGATGCGCGCTCATTCATCGCTTCTTCGAGTTCGGCGACCAACTCCGTTTTACTCGGCGGCATCCACAGATCATCGTCGGCGATCTCCTTGGAAAAAGGCGCCTCGGTGAGCTCGAAATGACGGAGGTACGCGCTCATCGCTCACCTCCTGGTTGCCTGCCGCTGGCCTTGTCGAGCAGGCTCTGGGCGGGATCGAATGAGGTTCGCTTCGCGTCTGTCGGAGGCTCTGGATGCACAGGCTCGCGCTTGCGCTTCGCGTTTTCCCGAGGTCGGACTGGGCGCAGCTGGTAGCGCTCGCCATGCACCTCGACCCACGGCTCGCGTGGCGCGTCAAGTTCGCACCACGCCGCGTGGACCAGCTGGCCCGCTAAGTGACTTCGATCTAGCTCATAGGTCTGGCCCCCGATGTCGAGCGTGCTGTCGCGGCGCACCCGGCGTCGCTCTTTGACCTCGAAAGCTGCTCTGAGCTTCTCTCGATCGAGAGGCTTGCGCTGCTCCTGACCATCGCTCCAGACCACCGCCGGACTGCGCCCCAAAAGTCCCCCGTGCGCCGCCTGATGATAGTGCCCATCCAGCCACGCCCACAGGCGCACGTTCAGGTCGTGGAGACTGCTGAGTGGAGGGAGATGGTCCAGACACCCCTGCCGAAGTGTGCGCCAGAATCGCTCCATCTTCCCACGCGCTTGCGGGTCGTACGGCTGTGCGTGCAAGAGCGACGTGCCCATCCTATG
>CAYNOM010001541.1:0-583 GCA_964398415.1 uncultured Polyangiales bacterium
AGAAGAAGTGAAACAGACCCTTCAAACGATCAGCATTGGACTCCTTGCTACAGCCGCAGCGACGCCTGCATGCTCCGACAGGTCAACGCTCAGGACGTCCGAGTCGCGATTGCGCGGGGTTCCGTCCCTCGACGAGTTTCGCGCCGCCTTCAGTTGTGCTTCGTGCGAGACGGCCGGCATCCCGCGCTTGCATCTCCCGGAGAGTGGCGTTGAGGCGTACGCGGCGAAACTCCACGACCGTGACACGGACAGATACTTCCTCGCGACACTGCGAAGCGATCGGAGTACGGCTAACGAAGTATCGCTGCAGGCCGGTGAGTACGCGGCCCACCACGCAGGGCCAGCGCATCTTAGCTCCTGGAAATCATGCTGAGGATGGTGAAGGCGTAGTCGGGTTCCCAACCGGCACGTTTGCGCTTCATCGCGATGCTCTTGCCCGGACGCGACTGCTCCAGCTTCAGGAGGCTTAGAGCAAGCTTTCGCACTTGCGTGAGATTGGCGGCGCCATTGCGACTGCGAATGCGGGACTTGTCCTCGCCGAACACAACGTCAAGTGTCCAGTGAAGGTTGTTTTCGATCGACC
>CAYNOM010001541.1:593-1028 GCA_964398415.1 uncultured Polyangiales bacterium
GTTTCTCCATGACCACGGCGCTTACGTTGAGGCTGCTCAGGTAGTAGGCCGTTTCCCGCGAGGTCTTTTCGCCGATCGTGCGTTCGCGCTCCACCATCACGATACTGCGCAGCCCCTTCCAGTCGTCGGCCTCGGTGATGCTGTCGACGTTGCGGATCACCGTCACCCGACGCACTTCCTGGCGACCGTGCCCCTTGCTCTCGACGCGACACGTCTCGATGTCCTTTTTCCGAGCGCCCGTGGCTTTCGGGAACTCGAAGGCGGCCTCGACTTCTGCGCGCAGCGTCGGGTGGTTGTCCTTCAGCGCGAGAGCATAGTCGGCGCCGCCGTCGATTATTGCTGCTGCGATCGTCTTCTGGCAGTTCATCGCGTCGAGCGTCACCGTCGAACCTCGGACGTCGATAGTCTTCAGCAGCTCTGGGACTGCCGTGATCT
>CAYNOM010001541.1:1038-1552 GCA_964398415.1 uncultured Polyangiales bacterium
CGACATGCAGCGGACTTCGACCGCGGCGCTTGTCGAACGAGCCCCGCAGCGTCTTGCCGTCGATGGCCACGACCTTCCCCTGCACGTCCGCACTGAGGTCCGCGGTGACCTGCGCCAAGCACTCACCGAAGATCCGCGGATCGATCGCTTCGAAGACGCGGCGGAAGGTGTCCGCACAAGGCACTCCGCCAGGCAACTCGAGAAAACCGCGCAGCCAGCGCTCTCGAACATCCGCGAACTCCGACATGTCCTCCCAGCCGTCGGCCCTGTTGATGACGGCGAGCAGCGCGATCACGAGAATGTCGACGAGCTTGTGAACGCGGGTACGTGCCACGCGCGGGTCGGGAACCGACGACATGATCTCGGCGAGGCGCTTCGGGGACATGCCCGCCTAAGCCATACCCCCAGCAAAACGGCCAAATTAGATGCGCTCGCCCTGCCGCGGTCACCCTTCCAAGCTCGGGTAGTCCACTCGACGCGATCCCGGTTCTCGACACACCAATCTCGGAGGCCG
>CAYNOM010001542.1:0-1551 GCA_964398415.1 uncultured Polyangiales bacterium
GGATGCCTGGTCGATGGGCATCCTGGTGCAAGAGTTGGTGGAGCTCTATGGCTCCACCACAGAGGGGTGCCCGTTCGATATCCCGGAGCTAGCAGTTCAATACATCGACTTCGCGGCCTGGGAGCGCTCCGTGCTTTCCGGAGAGCGCTTAGAGCAAGAGCTTGGCTGGTGGCAACAGATGCTCGAGGGTGCGCCAGCACTGCTCGATTTGCCGACCGACCGCCATCGCCCACGCGTCCAAAGCCATCGCGGCGCTGGCCAGTCGTTCAGACTCACCCCCGAGCTCACCGCTTCGGTGCGCCGTCTTTGCCGCGAGCAGGACACGACGCTGTTTGTGTTCTTGATGGGTGCATTCCAAGTCCTGCTGGGTCGGCTGAGCAGCCAAGATGATGTGGTGGTAGGCACGACGGTGGCCAACCGCACGCAACCTGAAATCGCTTCGCTCATCGGCTCGTTCTTCAATACCGTGGCGATTCGGGCGCGTTTGGCGGCCGAAGAGAGCTTCGTTACCTTTCTTCGCCATGCCCATGCGCGCTGGATGGACATGCAGGATAGGCAGTCGACGCCATTCGCGCTGGTGGTCGAGAAGCTCGCACCAACCCGCTCACTGTCTCACACTCCGATATTCCAGGTCGTCCTCAACCTGCAAAACGCCCCGAAGGGGCGCTTGCAGCTAGGTAACGTCGAGCTTGTTCCGCTCGGTGGCGGCGCGGTCAAAAGCGAGTACGACATCGTCTTGGACCTCTGGGAAAACGGCGCAACGCTAGAGGGCGCCATCCGCTACGCAACAGATTTGTTCGAAGCGTCGAGCATCGACAAGCTGCTCGAGCAATACACCCAGCTCCTCACCGCCATCTCGGAGCGCCCAGAGGCCCCACTCGGCGAGCTGGTCGCAGCGCTGCCCGACCCCCGTGTGCCGGTGGTCATCGCCTCGACCTTCACTGCCGATCCCGTCGAGTCAACGCTGGCGTTTTGGCTGCGCGAGCTAGGCAAAAGACCCCACATCGAATTTGCGCCCTACAACCAGGTCTTCCAGCAGCTGCTCGACCCCACGAGCTCGCTCAGCGAGAACAATCACGGTGCCAATATCGTGCTCATCCGCCTAGAAGACTGGGCGCGCTACCACAAGAACGAAGACGCTTCCGATTTCTTCGGGGTCGTCTCGCGCAACGTCCATGACCTCATCGAAGCGGTCAAAGGCTTCTCGGTGCGAGGTGGCCAGGCCATGCTCGCGCTCTGTCCGTCGTCTGACGCGGTAGCGTCCGACGCTGCGAAGACGGGCTTTTTGCGCGGCATGACGACGCAGCTGCAGCACGCCCTCGCTGCCCTGCCCGGCATCGAGCTCGTCGCGGTGGACCATCTGGCGGCCCTGTATGAAGTCGGCCACGTCGACGACACCCACGCCGACGCTCAAGGACACATCCCTTACACTGAAGAATACTTTGCGGCTCTCGGGACCTGGCTTGCACGTAAGCTAAGGCTCTCTTTGTTTCCACCCTTCAAGGTCATCGCGCTCGAGAACGCATCACAGAGGCAGATGCACGAGGCGGT
>CAYNOM010001543.1:0-1547 GCA_964398415.1 uncultured Polyangiales bacterium
AGTCGAGCGCGTGCGCCGCTGGACTGACTGGGATCGCAAGCGTCACGACGCCGCCGCAAAGGGGCTCGTCGCCAAGGGTTTTGCGGTCGAGTCCCGCCACGACCGCACGAAGCGCACCGTCTTCGCGGCAGGGCCGGTCCGACAGCTCGCGGCGCCCGCCGTGCCGATGGAGAGCTCGAAGCTCGAGCTGTACGGGCTCGAGGCAGACGATGAAGGGCAGGTCCGTACGCCCTTTGGGGCCGTGCTGCCGCTCGTGCCGGTGGCCGAGCTGTTCGAGGCGGTGCGCTGATATCGGGGGCGCCGTCCACGCCCTTGCTCACGAACCTGCGACGTCGCCTGTGCAGACGTTTCCAACATTCCGAGATCGTCTCATCCTCGGGGCCACGATGGATATTGCAGCTCGACGGCGCCTCTCGAGCGGCTTCGAGTCACGAATCACAGGCTTGTGACAATTGCCCGTGAATTGCCTTCGAACCGCCTCGTCGGCCGCCCGGTTGGTTTGATAGCGCTCGAAACCCAGGAGTTCACGATGTCCCCCCGAATCCTTTTCTCTGCCTTTGGTGGCCTCTTCCTCATCACCGCTTGCGACCCCGTGTCGCCTTACGACCCCTCGAAGGCGGCACGCCCGATGCCGGCCTCGGCGAGTGACCCCCGCGTCCAGCGTCCGGCCATCATCGAGAGCGCGTTGTCGGGGGCCTGCGACCCCAACGCCTTTGCATGCGCCGACACGGCCACTCTGGAGTATTGCAGCCGAACCGGCCTCGTCGAGGCGAGCTGCGCATCGATCTGTGGCGACGCGGGCTTTGCCGTGAGCCTCGGCTGCGGCTATGACGCGAGCCTTCGTGGCGACGCTTGTTTCTGCGATGATGTCTCGTCCTCGCCTGCACCGAGCTGCTCGCCGGGTTGGGAGTGTTCGGGCTCGAGCTCGCTCTCCTATTGTTCGGGTGGCACGCTCGAGACCTGGAGCTGCGACTCGGTCTGTCGCGGCGCGGGCTTCGACTATGCGACGGCTTGCGACTGGGACACCAATGGCGAGGCGAGCTGCTTCTGCGATTATTCCTATTCGCCCGCCACATGTGCCGCTGGCGACCAGGCCTGTGGTGACGGCACCTGCGTGTCTGCGCAGTACATCTGCGACGGCTACGATGACTGCGCCTCGGGTGCCGACGAATTCGGCTGCGCGGTGTGCAGCTTCGATGGCGGGCTCTGCAACGGCAACAACCACGTCGATGTGTGCGACGCCACCGGGATCTCGACCTACAGCTGCGATGCGGTCTGCCAGCAGAGCGGCTACGACTTCAGCGAAGGCTGCCGCTACGACGTGGCGAGCCGCAGCGACAGCTGCTTCTGCAACAACGTAGCGAGTTGCGGCCCCAACGAGCTGACCTGTGGCGACGGCTCGTGCCTTCCCAATCGGTATGTCTGCGATGGCTACGCCGACTGCCCGGGCGGGAGCGACGAGCTCGGCTGTGTCTCGCAGTGCATCCCCGGCGAGGTCCACTGCACCGGCGATTTCACCATCGAGTCCTGTGACGACTTCGGCTTCT
>CAYNOM010001544.1:0-629 GCA_964398415.1 uncultured Polyangiales bacterium
TCTCGCAAGACGACTTGCGGGCCGAAGCGAAAAGACGCGTGGCTTCGCGCCCTTGCGTTCTCGGGCGATCTGCGGCGTCGATTGGGGGCCGCTCGGACGCTTGCGACGCGACGACCGACCATGCCGGTCGGGCTCCACGGACGCGCGCCGGATCACGGGCAGGACCGTGGTCGTGCTCGGCGAAACACGTTCGATAACCCGACCCCCGACGTTCTTGTGTCTCCGCCGGGGTCGGGCCCGCCTCTATCTCGGCGTGAGACAAGTCGACCCCCATTTTCCTCCAACCTCCAAGGCCGGCGCTGAAGCCGCGCGCATCCTCGCCGAGGCGCTCCTCGAGCTCTGGGTGCGCAAGCATCTCCGACAAGCAAGCCCGGAGGCGCGCCATGTTGCGTGACTCCTCCATCGAGTGCCCCCACTACGTAGCCATCGCCGGCACCAGGCGATGCCGGAGCTACCTCGACGGCGGCGGGTGCGCGCGCGAGGACACGTTCCTCTGCACCGAGTGGCTCCGTAAGAACCCATCTCAACGCGCGACGAAGCAATCGACTCCGTTGGCTTCCCCTCCGCAGGTGCCGCCAGCGTCGAGGGACCTGTTTGGCCAGGTCGTCCGCGTGCAGCCGTCGAGCGCT
>CAYNOM010001544.1:639-1547 GCA_964398415.1 uncultured Polyangiales bacterium
TGCAGACCCCGTCGAGGGGGGCGCTGCCTTTTTCGTCGAGCACGCCTTCGGAGAGCAAGCGTTCCCGTACGTCGGCCATCCCCTTGCCTGCGCAGACCGCGTCATCGCTCGCGCGTCCGATCACGGAGGATCAGATCAAGGCGCTCGAGGAGCTTGGGATCGAGCTGTGCGTATGGAGCGACGCGGTAGCCGAGCTGTGGCTCGTGCCCGCTTACACAGGCGGGGAGCGTAACGAGATGACATTTCGGGATGCGGCGGCGGTCGCGGCCGTGTGCGCGGTGTTTCCCGGCGCGGAGGTCACGCAGTTCCGTCGCGTCCCTACACGGAGCGATCCACGCAGCTGACCTCCTCACCCGTACGACGGCGACTGAGTCAAACACAGAAAGGTTCGTTGATGCGTGATGCATTCGTCACGCTGCTGAGCGCCCGCTCGGCAGTGCTGGGCAGCTTTGTCCTTCGCGACTACCAGCTCCGGGCTCTGGCTGCTCTTTCAGAGCGTATTCGCGAGGGCAGTCTCGCAGTCTTGCTCTGTTCGTCGACGGGTTCTGGAAAGACCTCGGTTGCCGCCGGGGTCGTGCGCTGCGCGCTCGACGCTGGCCTGCGCTTGCTGTTTCTTGCTCATCGACGCGAGCTCATCAACCAAGCGTACGAACGATTCGTTGCCGCAGGCATCGATCGGAAGGAGCTTGGGGTGATTATGGCTACGGACACGCGCTGGTGCCCTGGCGCGGCAGTGCAGATCGCAAGCATAGACACCTTGCGCTACCGACGACTTCCTGCCGCCGATCTCGGACTTCACCCGGGTCAAGAAGGCCTACGCCATTTCCGATGCCGAAAGCGTTGCCGCGGGCCGTGAGCTGCTGCGCACCCAGGGCATCCTCGGTGGTTCGTCGAGCGGCACCCTGCTG
>CAYNOM010001545.1:0-1546 GCA_964398415.1 uncultured Polyangiales bacterium
GTACTCGAAGTCGGTGAACACGCCCTGGTACGTGGCATCCGCCATGAAGGCCAACCAGTTCGTCGCGCGGTACTCGCCGCGCACAGCAGCGTCGACGCGGTGATCGAAGCGCTCGTCTCCATTGGGACCGGTGCCGAGGTTATTGCCGTCCGGATCGAGTGTCCGACCGTAGGTTGCGTAGCCGTAGGAACCGTCGATTCCCAACTGAAAGCGCCCCGCGAAGCCGAGGGTGACGCCCGTCCGAGTCCGATCCGTGCGCATCCAACCGCCGACAGCGGCCAACTGCACATCACGCGTGTAGCCAAGCTCGAACCTGTGTGTCGGGGCGAACTTCCAGATCAGCGCGGCTTCGCCGATCGCGTCCTCAAACTCCTCCATCACCAGATCTTCGTAAAAGCCGGCCGCGTAGCCGGCCATCACGCGCAGCGAGAGGGTGTTCGTCAGAGCGCCGTTGGCGCCCAGCCGAGTCGAGAACGAGTTGCTGTCGCCGTATCGAACCACCACGCCACGCGTACGTGTGGTGTCGTTGTAGCGATTGAGGCCGAGTCTCGCGTCGTAAAGTAGCGCCGTGCTGGGCAAGAACTTCCAGGCAGAGCCCGCCTCGACCTGGTGCGTGAGCGCGCTGAGGTAACTAAACGAATCCCCCTCGTAGATCGTCACGCCCGGGCTGGAGCTGGTGTACCCAGTCAAGACCTGCGACGGACTGCCGAAATTGACTCGCAGTCGCGGCGAAATTCGATCGTTGCCGAAGGCTCGGTCGCGCTTCTTGCGTCGCGCGTTCTCGCTTGCTTCTGGCGGCTTCTGCGTGAAGGGCCGGGTCGAGCGCACCACGTCGGCTGCGACTTCCAGGTTTACCGGCCTACCTGGGAGGATGCCCAACCACGCGCTCGCGTCCACGTCGACGTTCTTGGGCGCGTCACGCTCCAGATAGTAGTTGTACGTACTAGACACCCCGAGCTTGAAGGCGATCGACGGTCGAGCTTCGCCCCCTCGCTCCTCACCCTGCGTCCGCCGCTGCTTGCCCTCGGTCGTCAGGTTGAGGTGGGGCGTGATCGCGAACATGGCTGAGCCCTCAATCGGCACCCCGCCAGGATCTCCATCCGCCTTGAAGACGTTGGTGTCATAGCCCGCGCGGGCCGCGACTCCGGGATGAAGCTCGAGGCGGCCCACCTGAATACCAGGCCCCTCGGTGTAATCGCGGTCGGGCAGCCATGACTGGGCGTGAGCCGCAGAACAGATCATCACGGAGCACAGCGCTCCGCCGGCAGCCGCGGCAGCGGACTTGATCAGCAGTTGGAATGTCATCGTTCCAGGGCTCTCGCGTACGGGGCCTGACTGCTCCCCAGGGTCAGAAAAACGGGGACGTCGTTGGAACTAGTTCACGGGACTGAAAGGGGGCGGCACGGTCACCGACGGCGGAGCCGCCGGTGGAGCAGGCACCAGAGTTGGATTCTCGTCCGTCGTCCCGTCGGCGATATCAGTCACGACCTGGGATGCACCGGGTTCGTAGACGCTCTGGCCTAGACACTGCGAGGCTTCTTGATCG
>CAYNOM010001546.1:0-1545 GCA_964398415.1 uncultured Polyangiales bacterium
GGCGGACGTGTGGAGGTGATGCTCGAGGACGTGCTCGAGCTCGACATCCGGTATCTCGATCCGATCACCCAGGAATGGCTCAGGAGCTGGGACTCGACGAGCGCTGCGGGGCAGATGAACCGCCTGCCTGCCCAGGTGAAGATCCTGATCACCGTGCCGCCGGTGAATGGCAAGGGCCGGCGTGAGGTGTACGGCACGCGCGTCTCGCTCCCCATCACCTACGCCCTCAACCACGCGGTGTACAACCCATGAAAACCCGCGCCGCGACGAAGAGCAGGCCGGGCAAACCGCGCCGCAGAACGAGAAAGCCCGCAGGCGAGCGTGAGGGCTTTGCGCTGCTCATGTCCCTCGTGGCCATCGCCATCCTGGCGGTGCTGATCACCGATCTACATGAGACGACGGGCATGGGGTTTGCCGCTGCCAACGCACAGCGCGATCGCCTGAAGGCCGAATACCTCGCCAAGAGCGGCGTCAACCTGACGCGCATGCTGATCGGACAAGAGCCGACCCTGCGCAAGATCGTCGACCCCATGTACCGCGCGTTGATCGGTCGGCGCGCGCCGCAGATCCCGGTTTGGGACTTCGCAAACACGATTCTCAAGCCCTTCTCCGACTTCGAAGGCTCGAAGGCCGACGTGGCCTCCGCCGGCTTCGACCTCAACATGTCCGAGGGTCTCGGCAGCACCGGGGGCAGCTTCGAAGTGATCGGCATGGCCGAGAACACGAAGATCAACCTCAACACGCGCTCGCTGTCCGACCCTTCGTCGACGCCGGTGCAGGTGGCGATGCTGCTCTACTCCCTGAGCGGCGGCACGCTGCCGAGCCCCAACAAGTACGACGCTTTGTTCTCGAAGTTCGATGAGCGCGGACGCCTGACGACGCGCCTCGATCTGATCGCGAACGTCATCGACTGGTGGGACTACGACGAGCAGCGCGCCCAGTTCGACCCCGCCCTGGCCACGCTCACGAGCGCGGGGGGCGAGGACGTCGACTATTACCGCTCGCGGGACGACCCCTACTCGATGAAGAACGCGCCGCTCGACTCACTCGAAGAGCTGCGCCTGATCCGCGGCATCGACGACGACTTCTGGGCCACGTTCATCGAGCCCGATCCAGAAGACGTGCGCCAAACCCAGGCCACCATCTACGGGGCCGGGTACGTGAACCCGAACGGCGCGGAGCCGCGGGTGCTTTTGTCGCGCGTGTGCTCGTTTCCGGAAGTGCAGCAACAGCTTCTGTGCAGCGACCCGACGGGCCAGGAGGCGCTGAAGTTCATGACGCTCGTCACCTTCGCGCGCTCGATGGCCCCCATCCCTTGGTTTTCGCGCCCCCGCGACTTCGTCGACTTCATCAGCGGCAGCGAGCGCGGCCTCTACGGCAAAATGCAAAGTCTGATGGGCAACTTCGGCGGCGGAGAGACGATGCTTTTCACCCCCGTCGTCTTGCCGGACGACAACGATTTCATGCGACGTTTTCGTCGCGCTTTCACGACGCGTGCCGAGATCCTCTCCTTCGAGGTCACGGCGCGCGTGGGCAGCGTGCAAA
>CAYNOM010001547.1:0-550 GCA_964398415.1 uncultured Polyangiales bacterium
ATGCTGAGCCTGATAGGCAAGATCGCGGCGCTCTACTGCGACACCTTCGACGACGAGGAGGCGGTCGAGGCGGTCACGGACCTCGAGCAGATGACCATCGGCCTCCAGCGCAAGATCTGGCAGAAGATCGAGATCCTAGAGCGGCGCGTCGAACCCGGCTAAGAAGGAAGGCATGGCGCACGTCCCCCCCTTCGACATGCCGCGCAGTGAGGTCCGTGAGGCGCTGGACAGCATCCGGCACCCCTTCCGTGTGGCCGTGGACCGCGCCAAGAACCCGTTCAACATCGGCGCCATCATCCGCACGGCGCACTCGTTCCTGGCCAAGGAGATCGTGCTGGTGGGCTCGGAGCCCTGGTACCCGCGCGCAGCCATGGGCATGCAGCGCTACGAGAACATCGTCGAGCTGCCCAGCACCGAGGCGTTCCTGGAGCGGGCGGCCGCCGAGCGCTGGCCGCTGGTCGCCTTCGAGAAGGACGCCGCCACGGTCGGCCTGTGGGAGGCGGAGCTGCCGGACGACGCCGTGCTGGTCTTCGGGAACGAGGAGAACGGC
>CAYNOM010001547.1:560-1543 GCA_964398415.1 uncultured Polyangiales bacterium
GGCCGCCGAAGCTGTGGTGGCCATTCCGATGTTCGGCATCAACCACAGCTACCCCATCGCCATCTCGGCGGGCATCGCGATGGCCGAGTGGGCCCGTCGGCGCTACCAAAAGGGTCGCCTCGTGACCCCCGGGGCGCGGCCCCCACGCGACGAGCCCGAAGAGGCGGGATAGGACTTGCGCACCTGCGATCCGCCGCTATAGTCCGCGCCAACCTCCTGGTGGGTGTAGCTCAGTGGTAGAGCACTGGATTGTGGCTCCGGTGGTCGCGGGTTCGAGACCCGTCACTCACCCCAGATTTTCCCCAAGTTTTGTTGGGGTTTTTGAATCCTTGAAATCACTTGTCTCCTGCTTCGCGTGACGAAGCGGCGGCTCCCCCGCAAGGGTGGACCCTACGACTCCGCACTCGATGCACCCGTAGCTCAGCTGGATAGAGCGTCGGACTTCGAATCCGCAGGTCGTAGGTTCGACTCCTACCGGGTGTGCCAAAATCCGGGTCATTAGCTCAATCGGTAGAGCAGCGGATTCTTAATCCGTTGGCTCTCGGTTCAAGTCCGAGATGACCCACCCCGCCCCTCGAGGCCTTGCTTCGAGGGGCTTTGTTCTTCCGTCGGCTGTCGCTCAGCACGTCACGACGCGCCGACATGCGCCGCTGAGCGATGCGCACCCGAGCCTCAACCAGGACATGCGCCGCACCGTCCACGCAGTCGCCGCGCTCAGCCGCCTGGTGACCATGGAGACCGTCGCCGTGCTGCGCCGCCCACCCCGTTCAGTCTTCGTCCGCGACAAGCGTGGCGAGTTGAGACATGCGCGAGTGAATAGCGAACGCCAAGGCGGCGACAAGCAGCGCGAACGTCACCAGGTACACGACGGCGAGGTCCACGTGGTCGCCAGGCAGTTGCAGCAGGCGCGTTGCCGTCCGAGATCAGCAAGCCATGTCGAGCGGCACCTCGACCGTGCTCGGCAACTGCTTCAAGGCGGCGTT
>CAYNOM010001548.1:0-544 GCA_964398415.1 uncultured Polyangiales bacterium
TTCAGCGTCGCTATCGAGAGGCCGAGCTCACCGCGCGTGCAGCGCACGTGAAACACGTCGCGCGCCTTGCCAATCAGCTCGCGCGAGGCCCTCAGGGTTCACGCGAAGCACTGGCGCCCTTGCAGGCGCAGCTGAACGAGCACAACGCGGCGATGGCTCGCGCTCGCGCAGAGTTGGCGGCGCTCGCCGTCCATGACGAGGGGCGGTAGGTCGCGAACCACGTCGCTTACTGTTGCTGCTGCGTGAGCGACATGGCGTATCCGTCGGCAGCCGTCCTGAGGACGGGAGCAATCTTGGCAAAGCCCGGAGCGACCTTACTTACCTCAGGCCCGAACCAGGCGAACGGGGCTTCGATGCCTGTGCGCTCTCGCAGCACCTTGCCCTCGGTGGAGCTTGCATCGACCTCGGTGAGGTTTGCCCCCGGAAAGTTGTGTTCGACGAAGGTACGAAAATGGCTGTCACAGCTTGCCTCTCGGCACTGCGGCCCCAAGACGAGCTTCACGTCGACCCGCGGGGGGGCAGGGAGGTTGCCGCACGCGTCTGA
>CAYNOM010001548.1:554-1542 GCA_964398415.1 uncultured Polyangiales bacterium
GGTGCGTCCTCCCTCGTAGACCTTGCCGTCTACCAGCAAGGTTGGGCTGGCTTCGACGCGCGCGCGCTGGGACTCGCTGATGGAGGCGTTGAGCAGGCTCGTGCCCAGAGCGCCTTCTGCGCATGCTTGAAGCTCACTCGCCTGTAGCCCTGCCGCACGCGCGCATGCAGGCCAGTTGTCCGGGATATTCTTCAGGTCGCTGACCTGACAGCGCATGAACGACGTCCACTGTGTGTCGTCGCCGACCTGTCTGGCACAGAGCTGCCACTTGTCGCCCTGTAGGTCGCTTGGACCATACAGAGAGCTCAGCACCCCGTCGTCATTCTGAGCCAGGTAGCGAATTTCCAGATCGACTCGATCACCGACGAGACGCCTTGCTTCAAGCAGACCTGGCAGCAGCTCCGCGGCAAATGGGCACTTCGACATCATGTACAGCTCGGCGCGCAACCGCGGTGGCGCCTCTTCATTCTGATCTGTGGATCGCGAGCACGCAGCGACGAGCAGAGCGAGCGCGGTCCAACCAGGGTGCTTCAAGTGGAGATACGTGTTCATTGCATTCACTCGGGGTGATTGGAGAGAAGACGCTCAGAAAGGAAGTGCAGCTTGGCTCGATTCGAGTAAGTGTCGAGGCGTAGTCCATCTGAGTGCTTTCATCATCGGCTGTCGGGGTGACGGGGAGCGCAAAGGAGACGAGATGCGAGGCTCGACGTGGCGAGGCGCACTGGTTGCACTGTGCGCGCTCTGGATCCCGCTTTCAGGCGGCTGTGACGATGACGGGCGCGCGTCTGTCGAGCGCGATGGCGGCTCGACTCATCCCCGCACCGATGGCGGTCCGTCGACTCCAGGGAGAGACGCGGGTGAGATGTGTCGGCCCGACTGTGCGGACAAGCTCTGCAACGAGGATGACGGCTGCGGTGCTGAGTGCGGTTGCTCCGCAGGTGAGCTGTGTCGAGCAGGGACGTGTGAGCCCTCGCCATGCGGCGTCTGC
>CAYNOM010001549.1:0-1542 GCA_964398415.1 uncultured Polyangiales bacterium
CGCAGTTGCCGTACCTCTCACTGCCGCTCACGAGCGCGATGGAAATCCTGAACTCTTCCTGCTGAGTCGTGCGCTCGTACTCCGGCTGCGCGTTGCCCGACGGTTGGACGAGCGCGGAGAACGAGCGTGCGACCTCGTACTTAAAGAAGTTGGGAAAGTCGACTCGAACGTCCCCGAAGGCGTCGTCGACATAGCGGCGATAGCGATTCTCAAGCCCCAACGTCTCGAAGTAAGGGAGCGTTCCGTTCTGCCCGACCAGCAGGGTCTGCACTTCGTTCCAAGCCTTGCGCTGGGCAAGCTCGTCCAGCTCCGAGAGCTCGTCGGCGGCGAGCTCCTCGAGGTCGCGCGCGTCGAGGCCTGCGTTCACGACGGCAGCCGTGTAGGCGATCTGCGACTTGAACTGAGTGTGCAGCGTGACGAGCGTTGCGAGGGTCTGCAGCGAATCGAGTCGGAAGACGTCCTCGCGGTTCTGGAGGTTGATGCGCAGCTTGTCCATCGCCTCATCGAGACGTCCGATGTACCCGCCCTGGAAGTCCGCAATTTTGGTCGGGCTACGGGCGAGATCCGAGAGCTCCTCTTGGATCCAAGGCCACGTCACCTTCACCTGCTCGTCGCGCGCGTTGCCAAGCACGGCTTCGATGATCTTGTTCTGCGAGTCAGTGATCGCATCGAGGATTCGTTCGACATGAGCGGCGAACGGATCTCCCCCACCGAGACCAAGCACGCTCGAGACGCCCGGCAGGAAATAGTCGAGCCCGGCCTTGGCAAGGCTCAGGCCCATATCGGTGATGGCGCCGGTGCCACCCTTGACCAAGGCGTCAGCAGCACAATCGGCCTTGGCCATGAACCAGTCACCGCTGAGCAACTCCGTCTTGTCGCTGCACGACTGGGCACGAGCCGAGACAGGGACCAGAGAAATCGCGAGCGCGCCGCACAGGAGCGCTGCGAGTCGCGTCAAGAATGTTGGATTTGTGGAAGCAGGGGAAAAACGCATGACAGGGGTACCATTTGCAAGGGGCTACTGCTGAACGATCACGCCGACTGAGAAGGATCGGTCACCCCCTGCTCGAAGCGACCGACGCTTGGAGCGGCAAGGTCAGCGCTGCGGTTGCAACGCACGAGAGGAGGGCGAGGTGTTTCATGGGCCGGCGCTCAGCAACCGACGTGCCAGTGGTACGGACCGTCAGCCAACCAGACTGGGAATCGGAAACGACGGGGCCTGGGCGGTGAGGTTCGCGGCTCTCGCGGCCCCTTCCGGCCCGCTCCTCGGCCACTTTTCGCCCAGCGGCCAACCATGGCCGTGCCTGGCGGAGCGACGCTCGGCGCCGACGCCCTGTGAGCCCCCCGAACGCACAGGTGTGAGCGCGCGTGCTCAGTGCGCCATAGCGGGGCGACTGACCCGATCATCACCTACCGCGATGCCTCGGGCTCTCACTGGATCATCGAGGCGCGCGTCAACCCAGCCTGCTGAGGGGGAACTCACACGTTCGCGGGGGCGCAGCGCGGTTACACTCCCGACATCATGCTGCAGCGCACACTTCT
>CAYNOM010001550.1:0-1541 GCA_964398415.1 uncultured Polyangiales bacterium
CTAGTACAGCGGATCAGAGATCCGTTCCGGGATGCAGCGTGGTCAGTCGAACTTCGCGAGGACCCAGGGAAACTGGTCGACCAGCATCTGGAGCAGCTCGCGGCGCGGGGCGCGGAAGGGCGTGCGCTCCCACTTGCCGGTGATGCCCATCTCGAGCGTCCACCACTGCTTTGTGACGCGGCGCAGTCGGGCGTGGGCCACGGGATGGGTTTGCGGACCTGACTCCAGAATGATGAGGTCGCCGTGCTTGCGCACGCGAATGTGTTCGCAGCCAGGCGTTTGCGCGAAGAAAAGGCGAGTGCCTTCGAGATCGACGACGGGGTCGACGGTCAGCTTGGCAGGGGCCATGCCGCGGACTTTGGCGTTCAGGCGGCTGCGCGTCGAGGCCCTTCGAAGCTGCCGGAAAAGCGCCAGCGGAACGGATGCTTTTCGTGCGCGTTCCAGTAGCGCACGAAGGCCTCGACCTCGAGAGCCAGGCGGCTCGCATGCTCGAACGACCCGTAGCGCAGGACGCGCCGCTGAAGGATGGAGAACCACACCTCGATTTGGTTGACCCACGAAGCGTGGACCGGCGTGTGAACGAAGTGAAAGCGCCCTGCGTGCCTCGCGTTGAAGCGGCTCCAGCGCTGCGAGGGCCCGTCCTCGTGGATGTTGAGGTTGTCCCAGACGACGTAGACCTGCTTACCGCGGTAGCGTCGAGCCACGTCCTCCATGAACGCGACCAGTGCATCCGCCGTTCGGTGCTCGACCACGCGACCGAGCACTTCGCCGGTGTGCACGTTGAGCGCGCCCAGCAGCGTGCGCGTGCCACGCCGAATGTACTCGAACTCCCGTCGCACCACGCCATCGATGCCGTGACAGTTGCTGGAGCGTCGCTCTAGCGCCTGCATTGGCTTCTCGTCGACGCTGAGCACGACGGCGTTCGGCGGAGGATTCAGGTAGAGGTCGCAAATGCGGGCCACTTTGGGCCGAAATTCGGGATCCTGGCTGTGCACCCACTGGCGCACGCGATGGGGCCGTAGACCTTCAGCGCTCAAGATGCGCTGTACCGTGCTGCGGCTGATCGAGATCCCTGCTTCACGCCGCAGTGCGTCGGCGAGAGCCTGTTGCGTCCACACCTCGCGGAACGGCGCGGTCAGTTTGTCCGGCCGATCGCACGCGAGCCGCACGATCTCGCATCGCACTTCGAGCGGTATCTGTGGCGGACGGCCCGGTCGTTCTCGGTCGTAGAGACTCTCCACGACCGGCGCTGCTTCCCATCGCGCGCGCCACTTTCGTACGTGGCGGTCACTGCATCCGAATCTCCGCGCAACGTCAGCCGTGGTCATGCCGTCTGCGAGCGCCGCGATGATGCGTGCGCGGCGTACGACCTCAAACGGCGCGCTACGGCGTGCCGCGACTTCGGCCAGGCGCGCGCGCTCGAGCAGCGGTACTTGGAGTGGGCGAGCCTTGGGTCCCGGCACGCGCTTCGAACACTCAGACGCGTTCGGCTATTTCCGTCACGCAACAACTCGGATCGTTCTTCCGGGCGGTTGTACTAG
>CAYNOM010001551.1:0-1540 GCA_964398415.1 uncultured Polyangiales bacterium
GGGTGTTGCATCGGTGGAGAGTTCTTCTTGGCTGTCGTGGCAATCTGCCTTGGCGAGACCCGCACGTCCAGCGCCGCGCTCCGCGAATCAGACCCGATCGGTTTGCCCCGCTCGCGCACCGCCGCGTCGGCCGCATGGCGGCGGTTGCTCGTCGATGCTCCGGAAGTCGGGCTCACGGGTGGCCGGCGCCTGGGCGAGGGACCGAGTGGGGCAACGCGAGATCTGTGTGACCGCCGGCCCTACGGCGGGGCGCGTGCACGTAGGCCGTTCACGGCTTCCTCCGTTGCGCTGACGAGGGCGGTGTAGACATCCAGCATCAGGTGGCGCCAAGGCATCAGGTGGTTCGCCTCGGCGCGCAGGGTTCGGGCTCGGAAGAGCGCCATGGCGTTGTAGGCGATGCGCCGGAGGATCACGATGTTGAGCGCTCCGACGGGGTGCTCTTGGAACCAGGGGTTGGAGTCCTCGCTCAGGATGGTGTCGAAGGTGTGGTGGTTGTTGTTCTCGACGCCCCATCGAGCCCTGATGACACGCACCCATTCCGAGGGCGTGTGGGAGTCGTGGCGCAGGCTGGAGACGAAGTAGCGGTCGCCGCTGCTCGTCACGAGGCCGTCGGCCGAAAGCGTCTCGCGGCGGACATGCAGGACGGTGCGTAGGTGCGCCCAGTCGAGGAAGCCCTCGAGCTGGCGCGTGATGCGGATGCGGTAGCGCACTCTTCCGCCCTGATCGGCGAGCTCGACGAGATGTTCGACTTCGCTGGGCAGGACGCGTCGGGCCTCCGCGTAGAGCGTCGGCTGGGCCTCGTTGAGCTGCATGACATAGTGCAGGCCCAGGTCGCGCGTGCCGCGCGCGTTGGCTTCGGAGCAGGCACCGGCGTCGTACATGACCACGCCAAAGAGGTCGAGCGGGCCATAGATGGCGACGAGCTGGCGCAGCGCGGAGAGATAGGCCCCCATCTCGTTGGTCGATGCGGCAATGGGGCAGGCGTCGATACAGGGACAGCCCGGGGTCGATACGAGCGTGGCCGTGATGGTTCGGATCATGCCGCGTTCGCCCTGGCGCTGGACGTAGTGGTTGTCCCAGGCGCGCAGCGGGCTGAGCTTGCCGTCCAGCGAGAGCATGCCCCGTCGGAAGCCCTCGGGCGCAAGGGCCTTCTGCCGATGGAAGTGGCGAATCTGCGCATGCAGCATGCCCCGGACATCCTCGGGTGAGAGGCGCACCAGGAGGTCACGTGCGGTCGTGTCGGGGAGCTTCCTGCCGACCCGAAACCACCTGCGCGTTGCCGCGGACATGCGGACCGTCAACGCTTCGAGGTTGGCAACCGAGCGAGCCCCCGCGACAAGGCCCACGACGACCAGCGATAATACCGTCGACAGACGCCAGTAAGTATTGGGACCTGTTCGTGGATCGGTCACCTTCGACCACGGAAGGACATCGAGTCGCGCGGCCAACCAGCCCATGATCCGGCGACGCGACGGGTAAGGTGTCGTCGCATGCGCCATCTCCCTTGCAAGCGTGACGCGACAGGATCATCGTCGAGCCG
>CAYNOM010001552.1:0-1539 GCA_964398415.1 uncultured Polyangiales bacterium
CCGCTGCCGCAAGCTGCACAACATGCTGGACGCCGTCGTAGTCGTGGACGAGGCGCAACTGCTGCCGCCCGGGTTGCTTCAGCCGATCTGCCACATGTTGCGCCTGCTCACCTTGCACTATCGCCAAAGCGTCGTCCTCTGCACGGCCACGCAGCCAGTGCTCGGCTCTCGCAAGCGATTCGGTGACACCTTCAGGGGACTGGATCATGCCCGGGAGATCATCGAGGATCCCGCCGCGCTGTACGCCGAACTGAAGCGAGTCGACGTTCACCTACCTTCGAGCCTTACGGTGCCGGATAGTTGGCAGATGCTCGCGGAGAGAATCCGGGCGGAAGACTGCGTGCTCGCCATCGTCAATCGGCGCCGCGATGCTCGAGAGCTGCATGCGCTCCTGCCGGATGGGACGCTGCATCTGTCGACGTTGATGTGTGGCGCTCACCGATCCGCAGTGATTGCGGAGATTCGTCGACGCCTCGAAGCGCGTCGCGCGGGCCAGGATTCGATGCCGCTCAGGGTGGTCAGCACCCAGCTCGTCGAGGCGGGTGTCGACATCGACTTTCCGGTCGTGTTTCGGGCGCTCGCCGGAGTCGATTCGATTGCCCAGGCTGCCGGCCGCTGTAACCGGGAGGGGCGTCTCGATCGTGGGCGCGTGTACGTGTTCGTTCCGCCGAGCCCCGCGCCTGTCGGCCTCCTGCGTTTGGGCGAGCAGGCCGCGCGCAGCGTGCTTCACGGCGACACGGGGGATCCGCTGCGGCTGGATCGAATCGAGGCGTACTTCAGGACGCTCTATCGCGACTGCGAACTCGACGAGGAGGGCATCGTGGCCTGCCTCAAGCCCTGCAATGACGGCGGCGTGGAGAGACTGCGTCACGCGGCGGACAGGTTCAGGTTCATCAAGGATGAGTCGCTGCCGTTGCTGGTGTCCTACAAGTCCGGCGAGCAAGACCAGTCGGCCGCGGGTTTGATCACGGCACTGCGGGCACACGGACCCGAGCGCAGTCTCTTGCGCAAGCTGCAGCGATACACCGTCGGCGTGAGAAGTCGCGAGCACGAAGCGCTGCGCGCGATCGGCGACATCGAGGAGATGTTTCCGGGCGTCTGGCTCCTGAGTGCGCCAGCGCGATACGACGAGGTCGTCGGCCTGCGTCTGGCCGACGAGAGTGCCCATTCGATTCTGATGGCTTGAGGAGCGATTCAAAATGCAGGGATTTACCCTCGACGTCAGCGGCGACTTCGCCTGCTTCACAAGGCCGGAGATGAAGGTCGAGCGGGTCTCGTACGACTTCATCACCCCATCGGCGGCGCGAGCGGTGTTCGAGGCCGTGCTCTGGAAGCCCGCCATCCGATGGCAGGTCGAGCGCATCGAAGTACTCAACCCCCCGCGCTGGATCAGTCTGCGTCGCAACGAGGTCGGTGCCGTTGCGTCGAGCCGGAACGCGGAGGCCCTCATGCGTGGCGGCAGGGCGCCGGCCGGGCTGTATGTGGAGGACGAGCGCCAACAGCGCGCCGGACTCTTTCTCAGGGACGTCCGCTATCGGA
>CAYNOM010001553.1:0-1537 GCA_964398415.1 uncultured Polyangiales bacterium
CGATGTGACAGACCTGCTCCACCATGCGCACGCTGAACGCGCTCTTCTGGTCGGCGAACGCGATGCCGATCCGATAACCGCCATCGCGCGGGGCGCACCAGGCCACGGTACCCTCGGTCTCGAAGCCATCACCGACGGGGATCTTGACGCGTACCGAAGTGCCCACGTCGAAGCGCTCGCGCGACTCACAACACAGCCCCCCTTCGGAGACATCGCGCATGACCGGACGAATGCCGCGTCCAGCCACGGCGGACAACTCGATGGGGACCTCGGACGGATGTCGCAAGTAAGCGCGCATGGCATGCTCCAGTGCGTGGCGAGGCGCACCCCACCCACACGACGGGCATCCTCGCGCTTCTCGCGCTTTCGCACAAGCCCGAGTCACGTCTCGGATTCGTGCTCCGCCCTGGCCGCCTCATCGCGCTTGGCCCGCACGTGGATCAGACCGCGCGCCGCGTGCGCCATCACACGCTCGAGGCCGTGCAGCAGGCCGAACGGAAGCGATTCGTCGGCCGGGGCGTGCAGGGACAAGTCGATGCGGCGGACGCCCGTGCTCTCGTCGACGATGCGTGCCTCGGGATCGAGCTCGCGAAACAACTGCTGCATGGCATCGTTGCCCGCGAGCACGGTGCAGCGAAAACGGTGCACCGAGCGTTCGACCGCCGCCTCGGCGAGGCGATGAAGCAGAATTTTGCCGAGCCCCTGCCCCTGCATGGCATCGATGACGGCGATCGCCGCCTCGGCCACCTTGGGCTCGTCCACGAGGCGCACGAAGCGCGCGATGCCGAGGGGCTCTACGCTGCCATCTTCACGCTCGCGCACGGCACCGATGGCGAAATGGCTCTCGCCGTCGATGTCGCACAAGTAATCGAGCTCGGCATCGCTGAGCTTCGTCTTGGCGCAGAAGAAACGGCGATAGCGCGATTCGGCGCTCAGCTGCTCGAAGCCGGCGCTCAACAGGGTACGGTCTTCGGGTCGCAAGAGCCGCAGCACGACCGTCGATCCGTCGCGCAAGGTCGCCTCTTCGCTGAAGTCTGCGACGAAACGTCGGGGGCTTTTCACGTACGAACGCTGGCACTCGCGTCGTTCGAGGTCAAATGTCCGTCAGGTAAACAAGACCCGCCCTGTGTGCATCGCAACGCGCGAGCTGTGCGTCATGGTGTGCGCCGCACGCGCCCAGCCGCACCCGCCCCACCGTTCCCAGACAGGGCATCATTACCATTGCCGCCAGCGCCGCCCGAGACGCTGATCGTGATGGTGTCATCGACAGCGCTCGCTTCGATCCAGACGCTGCCCCCGGCACCTCCTCCCCCAGGCCCCGAGTGATCCCAGCAGCTCTCAGCGTCAACTCCGCTGCACTCGAGACCTGGCACATCGCCCTGCCCCGGCGCACCTGCCGAGCGCACCGAGCCCGCGCCCATCACGCGATTGGCCATGATCAACGCCACCCCGCCGCCGCGGCCACCCGCGCCTCCGGGAGGATTGTCCGTGAGCAAGTTGTCCGTGCCGCCCGCCCCGCCGCCAGAGCCGAGAAGAA
>CAYNOM010001554.1:0-1535 GCA_964398415.1 uncultured Polyangiales bacterium
ACAAGGAGTGGGACTGGAACGTCGTGCAGGAGTGGAAGCGCAGCATCGACTTCGCTGGCATCTTCGACGTCGGCTACGGCGTCTCGGGCCAAGTCGGTTTCAAGATCGGCGTCGACGTCACGGCGCGAGATCTCGCGAAGAGCGCGTGCACGGACGCCGAGTGTAAGCCACTGCGTGAGGCGTTTGGCGAGGGCCTCGAGACCGTGGGTGAGGCTGGGGTCACCCTGACCCCCTACGGACAGCTGAAGCTCAGGGCATGGGGCTCGGTCGACCTCTACGCCGTATCGGCGGGCGTGACGGGAGAGGTCACCGTGGTCGACCTGTCTGTGCCTCTCAGGGCGGCGCTCAACTGGGGCGTGGATCTCGACGCGCCCGCCCTGAAGTTTGCGGCCTGGGCGCGGGTAGACATGAAGACGACCTTCCTGAGCGGCAGGCTCTACATCTGGGCGGACTACCTCTTCGACGATGACGAGTGGACGATCGCGAGCTGGGATGGTTGGTCCTACCAGCAGCAGCTCTGGGCATCGCCCATCTTCAGCGGCGTCATCGGTTCGAGCGGCGTCACGGGGGCCGCGCTGGATCAGAACATGACCTACGCCTTCAAGTCGGCCAAGTCAGGGCAGTGCCTGTCCGGCGATGCCTCTAGCCGCCTATCCCAGCGGACATGCGACCGCGCTGGCGATCAGATCTTTCGCTTCTCGCCCCAATCAGACGGCACCGTTTCGCTGCTGAGACGACTTGGCTTCTTCGACACGGGCGTTTTGGGCGCTGGAAACGAGCTCCGGTCGACCTTTCTCACCGGTCAGGCCAGCAAGGTGAAGATCGAAAAGGTGCGCGAGGTGTCGACGTGGGTCTGGTATCCGTGGATCGGTTGGCGGCTGATTCCGGCCTACAACCACTATCAGATTCGCCTCGTGGACATGGCCGCCTGCGTCACGATGTCGAGCTTCAATTCGGGCGCGAGCGCCACCCTTTCGCCGTGCAACGGATCCGTCGAACAACAGTTCGTCGCGCAGGTCACCTACCGGCGGCAAAGCTTCGAGGGACGCGACGACTTCGTGGAGAGGAAGCTTGCGGACCACGGGCCGAACTTCGGCGACTGGCTGCGTTGGGCGATGTGTCCTGCGGGCTCTTTCGTGACGGGTTACCGCATTCGCGTGGAACACAACCAGGGCGATGGTGATGATACGTCCCTCAACGGGGTCCACTTGTCGTGTAGCAACGGGACCACGCTGGGGTCGCCCTACTGGGACGGCCTCTGGGGGCAGTGGTCGAGCTACGCGACTTGCCCGAGCGGCTCCATCACGGGCTTCAACATCAAGGCGGAGCCCGAACAGGGTGACGGCGACGATACGGGGATGACCGACCTGCGCGCGCGCTGCAGCAACGGGGCAGATCTCTACGCCACTCCGCCCCATACCGACGTCCAGTTCGGGGATTGGATGGAGGAGCCGCTGTTGTGTCCCGCGCATACGGCGGTCTGCGGCATGCGCCTGCGCTGGGAGTCCGAACAGGGGGGCGGCGACGACACGGCG
>CAYNOM010001555.1:0-1535 GCA_964398415.1 uncultured Polyangiales bacterium
GCAGTCACGACGTGCTGGACAAGCCCTGGGACAAGAACGCGCTCGCGCGCGCCCTCGAGCGCGACCCTAGCGTGCGGCGCGCCTGAGCTTGCGTCGCGACACGAGCACGGCACCCAGACAGAGCAGAAGCCACAGCTCCTGAGTCGGGCCGGCGTTGACGGGCCTCAACGAGCACCAGGCGAGCCAGCTCGGCGGCAGCTCGTGGCCGGGGCCGTCCGTCCCACCGGCCTCGCCCTCGTCGCTCGGGTCATCGAACACAAAGCGCGCCACCTGGGGATCGTGGTCGGAGAGCTGATCCGCAAACTCGGCGTTGAAGCGCACCACGTCCATCCCCACCGTGCGCTCGAACAGGGCCTCACTCACGATCATGTGATCGAGAAGCTGCGACACGCCCTGATACACGTAGGCGTAGCGTTCGTTCTCGGGCAACGT
The DNA here is from genome assembly GCA_964398415.1 of uncultured Polyangiales bacterium. Classification (GTDB taxonomy): domain Bacteria; phylum Myxococcota_A; class Polyangia; order Polyangiales; family DASUME01; genus DASUME01. Next base: position 433 of record CAYNOM010001555.1, read on the forward strand.
GTCGATGAGGTGCTCGAGCCCTGCTTCGTCGACGAGTCGCGACACCGACTTCGAGTAGCGAAAATCGTTGAGGTCGCCGAGCACGAGCACGTTCGCCGACGGCTCGACGGCGAGGATGTCCTTCACGAAGCGCGTGACGAGCTCGGCTTGGGCCTCACGCTGTGCCTCGGAGGAGCGCAAAGGTGGCTGAAAGCGTCCGAACGCCGGATCGTCTCCACCCTTAGAGCTCCAATGATTGACCACCACGAACAAGCTCTCTCCCGCGAACGACAGCTCCGCGACGAGAGGTCTTCGACTGTCCTCGAAGGCGGGATCTGAAGGAGCGATGCGCCCGGGGCTCGCCGAGAGCTGCGCGGTCGCGTCGACGGCGAGAACCTCGGTTCCGACGTCGCTCGCACCGCCCTCACGCTCGACGAAGGCAAGGCCACGGTCGCTGCGAAATAGAAGGCCCACGCGGATGTTGCCCCCCGGCTTTCCCCCCTCCTCGCCGTCCATGGGTGCGATGTCGCGGTAGGCGTAGCGGGGGCCACCGGCCGCCATGATGGCGTCGATCAAGCGTGCACTGGTCACGGCCGACGTGGTCACGCCATCGTCGACGTCACCGCTGTCGTCCTGAATCTCCTGCACCGCCAGGAGGTCGGGACTGCCCAGGCGCTCCACGATGGCCGCACCGAAGTCTTGGAAGCGCTGCTCCTCGTCTGTGCCGCCGAGGTTCTCCAGGTTGAAAGTCGCCACGTCGAGGTAAGACGCGTTCGTCTGCGGCAAGCTCACGCGCTCACGCACGAGCCCACCCCGCGTCGTCTCTGGTAGCTCGCTCGGCAAGAGCAGGAACTTGCCGAAGCCATAGTCCACCACACCCACGAGCCGGCCCGCGAACCCGTCGCCCACGTCGAGGCGCGGAAAGCGCGCGTGACCCACGAGCAGGCTCGACACGTGGAAGCGCTCGGGCTGATCGTCATCGCCATGACCCGGCTCGCCGAGCAAGAGCCCACCCCGCGCGCTGAGACGCGAGCGGGCAGCGGGCACCACCACAGACACCTCCTGGGTCGTGGTGAAGTCGCGCGTGGGCCCCACGGCCGTCGCGGCGTCGAGCGCGATGCGCA
>CAYNOM010001556.1:0-1534 GCA_964398415.1 uncultured Polyangiales bacterium
AGGGCGTGGATCGGGCCCTTCATGAGATCCCCGAGGGCGCGATACACGGCCTGATGCTGTGCCACGCGCGACAGGCCCTCGAACCTCTCGCTCACGATCGTCGCCTGGTAGTGATCCTTTGTGCCGGTGAGATCCTCGATCTCGAGAACGCTCGCATCCGGAAACGCGTCACGCAGAATTCGTTCGATCTCACTCGGCTCGATCATGCTTCACCCGTGCTCGGAGCGTAGCACCTGGGCCGCGAGGCACATCGTTTGAAGCTGCTTGAAGGCACGCTCCCGGGGCAAAAACCACATGCCACAATCGGGCGCCAGGCTGATGCGCTCCTTCGGCATCACCTTCATCGCGGCCTCCACGCGCTTCACGATGTGGTCGACCTTCTCGCCCACGTTGTCGGGGTTCAAGTCGAGCACGCCGAGGATCACGTCCTTGTCGCCGAGGCTCGCGAGAAACTCGGGCTCGTGACGCGGCTGCTCGTACTCGACGCTGATGGCGTCGACCTGGCTCTGGGCGATCAGGTTCACGGCCTTGGGGTACACCGCGCTCTGACGCTTGAACGCGATGTTCTTCGAGTAGCCGTAACAGACGTGCACCGCTGTCTTGCAGGTGACGCCGTGCACCATGCGATCGATGGCCTCCACCGCCCAGTCCTGACACTGCGTGTAGCGGAAGTGCACCTCGGGCTCATCGATCTGGATCACGTCGACGCCAGCCGCGGCGAGGTCCTTCAGCTCTTGGTTGAGCGCGTCGGCGATGCCGAAGGCGAGCGCCTTGTCCGAACCGTAGACGCCCGAATCCACCAGGCGATAGGTGAGCGACACGGGGCCGATGATGGTGACCTTGCTGCGACGTTCGGCGACACCACGCAAGAACTTGACGTCATCGACCAGGATGGGCCGCGGGCGTGAGAGCTTGTCGACGACGCGCGGGAAAAACACCTTCATCGACTGCTTCTTTTCGTCGGTCTGGCCCACGCCCGTGGCCTTTTGACGCATGTCGAGAAATTCGGTGATGTCGTTGTGGAAGTTCGTGAACTCGCCAGGGTTGTCGACATCGATGCCGGCCAGGCCGAAGTAGAAGTGGCCGCTGAACGTCTGCCTGCGCTGCTCGCCGTCGGTCGCGTAGGTCATGCCCGCGCGATTCTGGTCTTGCACCGCGAGACGCACGGCATCATCGAGCGCTGCGCTGAGCTGCTCGGGGCCCACGCGCCACCACGTGCCCTCCTTCGCATAGACCTTGCCGTGGTCGCACAGCCAGTGGGGTTTGTGGTAGCTGCCGACGAGCTGGGTAGCAAAGAGCTCATTCCACATGGTGTAGGCCTCGAGCGCGGGCGCCGCGCGGGCAGCACGCGATGAAAGGGCGATGTGTCACGCCGTGTTCGAGCAGTGTTAGCCGCAACATGACGCTCAGCGCAAGGCCATGGGCAGGTCCGGCGACACAAAACGTCACCCGGTGTCAACCGCGGCGTGCACGTTTGGGGTGATCGACGTGAAGCGGCGCGCGGGCGCTGCGTCGATGTCACCCATGTTGGGGA
>CAYNOM010001557.1:0-1533 GCA_964398415.1 uncultured Polyangiales bacterium
GAGACGTCGATCGGACGGGCGGAGTCGTGCTGTCTCGACGTCTCGATCCAGGCCGAGCACGTCTGCCGGCAGTGTCGTCACGAACTCTGCTCGCCTGTCGGCCTGGTCCTGCTCGACGAGGTGCTGTCCGGCCTCACGCGCCATTTCCTGCTCATGACCGCCACCCCGCACAACGGGAAGGAGGAGGATTTCCAGCTCTTCCTTGCCTTGATCGATGGCGATCGATTCGAGGGAAAGTTCCGCGATGGTGTTCACCAGGTCGACGTCAGCGACCTGATGCGGCGCATGGTGAAGGAGAAGCTGCTGAAGTTCGACGGCCGTCCGCTCTTCCCGGAGCGCATCGCCTACACCGTTCCTTACCGGCTCTCGGACTCCGAGGCCCGCCTCTACAAGGAGGTCACGGAATACGTCCGCACCGAGTTCAACCGCGCCGAGGCGCTTCAAAACGACAAGCGTGCCGGCACCGTCGGATTCGCTCTCACGATCCTCCAGCGTCGACTCGCATCCTCTCCCGAGGCGATATTCCAATCACTTCGTCGCAGGCGCGAACGCTTGGAGACGCGACTGCGCGAGTTGGAGCTTCTGCAGCGCGGCGCCACGGTTACGCAGGCGGTCATCTCGGGACCGACGCTCGATGACGACGAGGTAGAGGATCTGGAGGAGGCGCCGGAGGATGAAGTCGAACAGGCCGAAGGACAGATTCTCGATCAGGCCACCGCTGCGAGCACGATCAAGGAACTCGCGGCAGAGATTGCGATTCTCACAAACCTAGAGTCGCTCGCCGGCGATGTCAGACGTTCCGGACAGGACACCAAGTGGCGCGAGCTCGCCAACTTGCTTGGCGAACTATTCGCCTCACCCGCCACTGACTCTGCATCAGCCGACGAAGACCCCTTGCCTTACGGTGCCGGACCCATTCCGAAACCAAGACCGTCCCCGCGCCAGAAGCTGGTGATCTTCACCGAGCACCGCGACACGCTGAATTACCTGGAGCGGCAGATCTCCATGCTCCTCGGTCGCCCTCAAGCCGTCGTCGTGATCCACGGCGGTCTGGGCCGCGAGGATCGGCGCAAGGCGCAGGAGGGCTTTCTGCACGACCCCGAGGTCCAGGTCTTGCTTGCGACCGACGCCGCCGGCGAGGGCATCAACCTTCAGCGTGCCCACCTGATGGTGAACTACGACCTGCCGTGGAATCCCAACAGGCTTGAGCAGCGCTTCGGTCGCATTCACCGCATCGGTCAGACGGAAGTATGCCATCTTTGGAACCTCGTCGCGGAGGAGACTCGCGAAGGCGACGTCTACCGGCGCCTCTTGGAAAAGCTCGAGGAGGCGCGCCAGGCGTTGGGCGGACAGGTCTTCGACGTGCTCGGCAAGATCCAATTCGAAGGGAAACCGCTTCGCCAGCTCCTCATCGAGGCGATCCGCTACGGTGACCTGCCGGACGTGCGCGCCCGGCTCACGCGGGCGGTCGAGCATGGTGTCGATCGATCTCAACTTCAGGACCTCCTCGAGGATCGCGCACTGGCACACGAC
>CAYNOM010001558.1:0-1532 GCA_964398415.1 uncultured Polyangiales bacterium
GCTAGACCTCTTCGGCGGAAGTGGTGATCCGGTCATCATGCTTGGAGTGGCCTGCCTCGGTAGGTCCACTTGAACGGCCGCGCGAGGACGGCGTTGAAGTATCCGATGAACGCAAGAACCGCTTTGCTCAGGGCTTCGACCGACGAGAAACTCGACCGCCTGAGGAGCTTTCGCACAAGGATGGAAAACCAGAGTTCGATCTGGTTGAGCCAGGAACAATGGCGAGGGGTGTAGACGAACCGGATGCGATGCGACTTGTCTTCGAGAAAGCTCCTGCGGCTTGGCATCGACCTCAGGATGCCGGACTTTCTCTTCTTACCGAGTGGGTCCTCTAGGCCGCATCGCTCCGCGACCAACTTCACGAGCTCGGGCGACATGTGGGTGTTCAGCCGATCGGTGATGAAGATCCACCTGGCGTCGGGGTCACTGTCGACCGTCTGGGCGATGTGGGCCACGAAGTCCTGTTCCGTCCGTGTTGGGCCGATGCTCGGCGCGACAATTCCGCCCTTGGCGACGTCCCAGTTTGCGATGAGGGTCAAGGTCCCGTGACGCTTGTATTCGAACTCGATGCGCTCGATCGAGCCAGGCCGCGAAGGCTTCGTCGGCTGAGCCCGCTCGAGCGCCTGCATGCCAGTCTTCTCGTCCGTGCTCATGACACGCGTGCCTTTGGATGCGAGCGCTGGTGCCACCTTGTATAGATCGCAGATCGCCCTCACATCCTCGGCGAACTTCTCCGGATCTTCGCGCTTGTCCTTAGACGTCAACCAGTAGCGTGTCTTGTGTGGCCGAAGGTCGACCTCGACAAAAAACGGTCCACCTGTCGAGGTGAGATGCTCACGACGATCTTGCGCCTGATTGCTTCGCGTGCCAGCTCGGGAGGGGTCCAGTGCGAAATCGGCAGGCCACTGTCCGCGGGCGGCTCACACGCCAGGGCAATGATCTGGACTATCACCTCGGGAGTGAAGGTCGCGGGCGCGCCTGACCGAGCGCCGTCAGAGAGCACGTCGCATATCGCCGCCTTGAGATCCTTGTCTGACGCTTTCCTGCGGACGAGCTCGGAGATCATCGGTTGCGCGTCCGCCCACCTTGAACGCCATCGTCGCGCCAGCTGCCGATCGACATCGAGCTTGCGACCTTGCGCCCCGTTGCCGACACCATCGGCCGAGAGCAACACGATCCGACATCGCTGCGCGAGCCGCTGCGACGTACCGGCAGCGCGCACAAGCTCTTCAAGAATTTTTCGCGGTCGAGGAGTCACTCGAACCTGCAGAGCGATTGGTGCCAACAGAGACCTCCAGTCCAGAGATCCACGCACCATGATCCTATATCGCGCCGGGCGCAATCACTCGGTGTAAAATATCAGCCGAGAAGGTCTAGTGCTGCGACCGGAGCGCTTCGATCCGGTCGCAGCGCTAGGGCGACGCGAAGCGGCGCGGGGGTCGAAGGGGGCGGCAGCCCCCTGTCCAATCGGGCTAGCGCCGGGACGCGCGAAGCGCCCGACGTTCGCAGAACGGCGGCGAGGCATGAGTCAT
>CAYNOM010001559.1:0-1532 GCA_964398415.1 uncultured Polyangiales bacterium
GGCGTAGGGCCCGCCGAGCACGAAGCGCCCGGTGGGGTTGATCCAAAACTTCGTCTTCTTGTCGATCAGCTTGCCGGGGATGACCTTGAGCACCACCTCGTCGATGATCGCCTCCTTGAGCGCGCGGTGCTTCACACCCTCTGCGTGCTGAGAGGAAACCACGACAGCGTCGATGCGCGCAGGACGTCCATCGTCGCCATACTCGATCGTCACCTGGGTCTTGCCGTCGGGACGCAGGAAGGGAAGAACCTCCTTCTTGCGCACGTCGGTGAGGCGCTTGGCGAGCTTGTGCGCGTAGCTGATCGGCGCCGGCATCAGATCCGGCGTCTCGTCGCTCGCGTAGCCAAACATCAGGCCCTGGTCGCCAGCGCCCTGCTCCTTGAAGAGGCCCTCACCCTCGCTCACGCCCTGCGAGATGTCCGGCGATTGGGCTTCGATCGCGGTGAGCACGGCGCAGCTGCCTGCGTCGAAGCCCATCTCGGAGCTCGTGTAGCCGATGTCGCGCACGGCCGCGCGCGCCACGTCGGGGAAGTTGACGATGGCGCGGGTGGTGATCTCGCCAGCGAGGATCACGTAGCCAGTCTTCACCATCGTCTCGCACGCGACGCGCGCCTTGGGGTCCTGCGCCAACACGGCGTCGAGCACCGCATCGGAGACGTTGTCGCAGATCTTGTCGGGGTGACCTTCTGTCACGGACTCAGAGGTAAACAGGTAGCCTGCCATGGTGCATGCTTTTAGGCGCATGCACGCATGTAGTCAATGAGGGATCAGCCGCCCCATGGCTGGCGCGCCCCAACGGAGGATCGTGTCGAGCGCCTGACTCGGCTCGGGATCGGGATGATCGACGTTGTAGTGCAGGCCGCGGCTTTCCCTGCGGAACGCGGCACTCGTGATGATCAGCTCGGCCACGTCGGCGATGTTGCGCAACTCGAGCAAGTCCTTGGTGACGAAGTGGCGGAAGTAGTACTCGCGTATCTCTTCCTTGAGGAGCGCGATACGCCGCGACGCGCGGTACAGACGCCGGTCTGAACGCACGATGCCGACGTAGTTCCACATGAAGCGACGCAGCTCGTCCCAGTCGTTGGTGACGACCACCGCCTCATCGCTGGCGGTGGCCGTGCCCGGATCCCAATCCGGCGGCGTCGGCAAGGGCGTGTCCCGGTCGATGCCGGCCAGGGCCTCCGCGGCTCGGTGGCCGTACACGAGCCCCTCGAGCAAGGAGTTGGAGGCGAGGCGATTGGCGCCGTGGAGCCCCGTGCATGCGACCTCGCCGACGGCCCACAGGCCAGGCAGCGTGGTGCGTCCGTTTTCGTCCACCACGTCGCCTCCGCACATGTAGTGCGCCGCGGGCACCACTGGAATCGCCTGCGCGGTGAGGTCGATTCCGAGCGCGAGCACGCGCGCGTGGATGTTGGGGAAGCGCTCGCGCAGAAAGCTCGCCGGCTTGTGGGTCATGTCGAGCCATACGCAGTCTTCGCCGGTGCGCTTCATCTCGAAGTCGATGGCGCGCGCCACCACGTCGCGCGGCGCGA
>CAYNOM010001560.1:0-1530 GCA_964398415.1 uncultured Polyangiales bacterium
GGCAACGGTTGAGATACGCGCGCGGCGCGCCGTCACTGCCGCGGAGCACGAGCGCTTCGCGGGGTCTGCGATCTTGCTTCGGTAGCTCGACGACGACGACCTGGGTGTGTAGCTCTTCGTCCGAGCAGGCGCGGATACGAAGGCGCGTCATGCGTCGATCTCTTGGTATGCGCGACGCGCGTCCACCTGCACGAGGCGTCGCTCTGGCAACAATAGCGCGCTGAGCTTTCCGCCGTACACGCAGCCCGTGTCGAGCCCCGTGGCGAAGGGATGCTGCTGTAGGCCGCTCATCGCGTCGTGTCCGAAGATCACGTGGGTGGGCCCCGTGTAGCGCTCGGCCCAAGGTGTGCCTTCATCGAGCCTTTGAGAGGGGGTGCCATCGGGCTTGAGCGTGCGCATCGTCATCAAGTGTCTTGGATCCTGCTTCGAGAGTGAGAGACCGGGCACGACGCCTGCGTGCACCACCCAAACCTGCGCGTCGCGCAGCTCGAGGTAGAAGGGCGTCGCCTCGAGATAGGCGAAGGCCTTCCTCGACAGGGTATCACCGACCTCCAGGTGCGCCTTCTTCACTTTCGGCAGGGTCTCCCCGCGGTGCTTGGCGCGCAGGTAGCGGAGCACGGCTTCATCGTGGTTGCCGCGCACACAAAGCGCACCATGCTCGCGCGCAAGCTCGACCACCCCGGCGGAGTCCGGACCCTTGGCCACCAGATCACCCACGAAGACGAGCCTGTCGCCGGCCGCAAGCCCACATTTCGCAAGCAGCGCAGTCAGCTCATCGAGGCAGCCGTGGACGTCGCCCACCAGGATCGTTCGCAGTGCGTCAGAGACCATCCCTCGAATGTGTCGAATCACGGCCCAGGCGACAAGCTCTGCGGCCGTCTCGTCCCCTCAAGGGGCGCCGGTTCGTCCCGTGCTACGCTCTTCAGAGTGTCCATCGCTACACCCATCGCTCCGCTCGTCGATGCGTCCCAGGGCCGCGCGGACCAGCGTATCGTGATGTACAGCGTCCCTTGGAGTGCCTACGAGGCTCAGCTTGCCCTGCGCGGTGATGCGCCGGTGCCGAGAGTCGCCTATCTCGACGGATCCATGGAGCTGATGAGCCCCTCACGCGACCACGAGCGTCTCAAGTCGTACCTCGGCCGTCTCGTCGAAGCCTACGCGCTCGAGCGTGGCCTCGACCTCTCTCCCTACGGCGCGTGGACCCTGCGCAAGGGACCGAAGGCCGCCGGGCTCGAGCCCGATGAATGCTACATCCTCGGGCCCGACCAGCGCGCCGAGCGCCCCGATCTCGCCATCGAGGTCGTGTGGACGAGTGGCGGGATCGACAAGCTCGAGATCTACCGCCGCCTCGAGGTGCCCGAGGTCTGGGTGTGGCGCGACGGCAAGCTCGACGTGCACGTGCTCCGCGGCGACACGTACGAGCAGGGAGAGCAGAGCGAGCAGCTTGCGGGCATCGACCTCGCGTTGCTCGCGTCGTTCCTCGACTACCCGACCGCGATGCAAGCCGTGCGCGCCTATCGCGACGCGTTG
>CAYNOM010001561.1:0-1527 GCA_964398415.1 uncultured Polyangiales bacterium
GGCCTGGTCAGCAGAGCAGCGCTTCGAGCGTGGCCGCTAACGACGGCATCTTGAGCATGTGGATGAAGTCGGAGTACGCGCAAAGGATCTCTGTCTTGAGCGGGCACAGTCTGCAATCCCCTTGGGTGGAGACCGATTGGGTGCGCCGATCGATCCCAAGCGAAGGAGGTCCCGGAGGCCCGAACAGCACGGCGGTTTTGGTTCTTCCGCACGAGTCGCCTGTCCGCGCCTGGGTGTGGGGGCTGCAGATCGAGGACGATGCCTCTTTCGCGTCGAGCTACATCCCGACTTCGGGTGAGGTCATCACCCGCGCTGCGGACGTGCTGACCTACCAGACCGCGCCGTACGAGATGTCCAACGGACGTTGGGCCATCGACGTGCGCACGGCGTTCACTGAGCTCGCTGTTGGCGAAGAGCCGACCCTGGTGTCCTTTGGGGGACGCGACGACCGCATCTACTTCTACAGCGATGGTGTGAGCACCTACCTCGGCGTCGATCGCAACGGGACGCGCATCGTGAGCGCAGGACCGCTCGACCTCCGCTTCTGGCTTTCGTTCACGTTCGACGCCAACGAGGGGTCTGTGGCCGTGCGCGTCGATGGCCAATCGGCAGGCAACTATTACGGCGATCGCTGGGCGTTCCCATCGTCGAACCTGCGTATCGGGGGCGTCTTTCCCACCGGAGACGAGCTGTTCGGACGGGTCCTTGCGCCCCGCACCGATCCCATCGTCAGCACGGCCACCGCCGACTACGGCCTGACGCCGTTCGTGATCCAACCGGAGCACTTCGCAGTGGTCGAGCAGGCTGCCTTCTCGCCCGACGGCGAGTCGCTCTTGCTTGCAGGCATCCAGGGCACAAGGCCCGTGGTCGCGCGCACCGAGGGCGTGGCAGGCACCGCGGGCATGCAGCTTATCAGCGCGGAGCCCGTGAGGGTGTCGGGCCTCGACTGGAGTCGCGTCGAGAAGATCTACCCATGCAACTGGGTCGGTGGCCTCCGAGATCGCTACACAGGCCTGTATCCCGGCGCGGTGCGCGGCGGAGTCGACGAGCTCAAGCTCTACAACTACGTGCGCAGCCCCCTCGCGTTCGCCTCGGAGGCAGAACGAGGACACGATTGGATCGGCAAGGGGGAGCTTACGCCCGAAGCCCAGCCCGTGCTGTGCGCGCAGGACGCCGACTGCGAAGCCTACGAGCTGTGCACGGCGAACCGTTGCGTCATGCAGGAGTGCGACCCGACGGCGGACTACCCGTGCCAGCGTGGCGCGTGTCGGATGCTGCCGGTGCCCCACGCCCTCGGCAACGTCTCCTACGCCAACGTCTGCGCGACTGACTGCGACGTGGATGCGCAGTGCTTCCAAAAGGAGTGCCTGAACGGCCCCTGCCGGTTCTGCAGTCAGGCGACCAACACCTGCGAGGAGTGCAGGCTCGCAGTCAAGGACTACGGCAGCTTCAAGCTCGAGGAGATCGAGGGCTGCCCAGACCGCAACTCGTTTGCGTGCGTCCAGGGAAGCTGCGTGACCGAGTGCT
>CAYNOM010001562.1:0-981 GCA_964398415.1 uncultured Polyangiales bacterium
ATCGTCGAGCGCGAACGAGAGCGCGAAGAGTGGCAGGACGCACGCCGGACCCTTCAGCGCAGGCCACAGGTGCTGCCGCCCCGTGCTGGGTATGCGCAAGAGCGCGCCCAGGACGACCAAGCCTGCGAGCAGCACCGTGAGCTCGCGCGCCGGTAGACGGGTGAGGCCCAGGTACACGGCCCCCGGGTAAAGCACCGTGAGCGCGATGCCCAAGCCCGTCACGAGCGCTCGCATGCAGCTCCCCGCCTCAAGCGTCGTGTGCGGCCGCGCCGGCCTGAAGGTGCGCGTACACGAAGTCGACGACGTCCGCGACGGTGCGCACCTTGCGCAGACCCTCTTCCGACACGCGGCGCTGGGTCATGTCCTGCAGTCGCACGGCCATGTCGATCGCGTCGATGCTGTCGAGCGACAAGTCATCGATGAGGTGCGCGTCGAGCGTAACCTCGCTGGGCGAGAGCTCGAACAGCTCGACCATGACGTCGCGGATCTGCGCGAAGATCTCGTCGCGCGTCACTGCGCCGCCTCCGTTTGCGATCGCACGTAGGCAGCCAAGCTCTGTACAGAGGCGAAGATCTCGCGATTGCGCTCATCCTCGGGGTCGAACGAGACGTGGTACTTGCGCTCGATCGCCATCGCGAGCTCGAGCGCGTCGATCGAGTCGAGGCCCAAGCCTTCGACGAACAAGGGGGCCGAGGAGTCGATGTCCTCAGGCCGAACGTCCTCCAACATCAACGAGCTCACGATGAGCTCCTTGAGCTCGCTCTCCAACGCGGACATGCCACTTCCCTGCTGCGAAGGCCCTTGCGAAGCGGTCCCGATAACACCCCGGGGGGTCGTATGCAATTTGAGCCTGGTGCGTGTTGGTCACCTTTCGACCAACGGCCGCGCTGTGCAGGCGGCCAGTTTCTGGTATTCCGCGCAAACCAGGCAGCTCGGTGGCTTCGCTAAAGCAGTTGGCACGTGTTGGGTTGGCGGGACTCG
>CAYNOM010001562.1:991-1527 GCA_964398415.1 uncultured Polyangiales bacterium
CATTCATCGGGTTCTGCCTTGGCGCGCTATTGCTGGCGTGGATCGTCTTGCCGCTGCTCTCGGTGACGGGGACGCGCGCGCGGCGACGGCGGCGCTGCCAACGCGTCGTCCGCCGCTCGTTCGTATTCTTTCACGACTACATGAGGCTGACAGGCCTCGTGGACTTCGATCCGCGTGTCGTGGCAGACCGCCTGCCCTCGGGTCCGGTCGTGGTCGTGGCCAACCACCCGACGCTCGTCGACGTCACCGCGATGGTGGCGGCCTTCGGCGAGGTTTGCGTGGTGGCAAAGAGCGCGTGGTTTCGGAACCCCTTCGTCGGCCCGATCTTTCGTTGCTGCGGTTACATCGACAGCCAGGGCCGCGCTGACTCGGAAGGCGTCGCCCTACTGGAGCAGGGCACGCAGCGCCTGCAGGAAGGGCACAGTGTGCTGCTCTTTCCCGAGGGCACGCGTTCGCCGCCCGAGGGCATGCATCGCTTTCGCAGCGGCGCCTTCCACCTCGCAGTACGTGCGCGCGTGCCGCTCTTGCCTGTGCTG
>CAYNOM010001563.1:0-677 GCA_964398415.1 uncultured Polyangiales bacterium
CAGGCGGCGCTGCAGTTTCAGGACATCACTGCGCAGCAGTTGACCTACGCGTCGAATATTCTGGTGGATATCGAGCAGCGAATGCGCGGGCTGGCGCGAGCGCTCGGCCCGCTCTCGGAGCCGGCGACAGCGTCCGACCTCGACGCGGACTCGATGCTGCCGGCGGGTGCGGACACCTCGACGTTCGACCCGAGGGCCACGATGAACAATGCGGAGGGACGCCAAGCGCTGGCCGACGAAATTTTCACGGGCTAACCTGTGGCGTCGGATTCTCACGCACGGTATGTGGCGCGCCAGCCCATCTTCGATCGGCGGCGCGCATTGGTGGGGTACGAACTCCTGTATCGGGCGAACGCCGCGTGTACAGCGGCGGGCGTGGACGCGAGCCCGGCGCAAATGTCCAGCACGATGATGGTCAGTGGGGTCCTCGATATCGGCCTCGACCAGCTGACTGGTGACGTGCCAGCGTGGATCAACGTTCCGCGCGACCTGTTGGTCAGTGGCGCGCTCGAGGTGCTGGATCCCCGTCGCGTGGTGCTGGAGCTGCTCGAGTCGATTGAGCCGGATGACGAAGTGATTGCCGCCGCACACAGCCTACGGCGTGCTGGGTACACGCTGGCCCTCGACGACTTCGTGGGCGGCCCCTCCTGGGATCCGCTGCTGCGCCTAGCGCGGAT
>CAYNOM010001563.1:687-1524 GCA_964398415.1 uncultured Polyangiales bacterium
CGCGAGGTCGCAGACCTCGTGCCCGAGATCATTCGGCTTCGCAGCTTCGGCGTGCGACTGCTCGCCGAGCGAGTGGAGGACGCGGCGGCGTTTGAATGCCATCGTGGTCTCGGCTTCGATTACTTCCAAGGCTATCACTTCCAGCGTCCGGAGACCGTGCAGCGCCGCGTTCTTCCCCACGGCGTCGCGCGCCTCGCGCGCCTGATGGCGATGGTGGACGACCCGCGGGTGAGTGACTATCAACTTGAAGAGGAACTGCGAGCGGACCCGGGCTTGAGCGTCAAGCTGCTCCGCATCGTGAACAATGCGTCCACCGGACTGCGGGAGGTGCGCTCCATCCGTCACGCCGTCCAGTTGGTGGGGCGCAAAGCACTGCAACAATGGCTTGCCCTGCTGCTGGTCAGTTCGATTCCGGTGCGCGATGACGTCGATCGCGAGTTGGTCCTTCTTGCCCTGGAGCGCGGTCGTTTCTGCGAGTTGCTGGCCCTTGAGACGGGACGCGAGGACCAGGCAGATCCACTCTTCCTTGTTGGCGTACTCGCGGGTATCGATCGGCTGCTCGGCGTACCGATGTCGGATCTTGTGGCGCAGTTGGGCGTGTCCGAGGATGTCGCGGCAGCGCTCTGCGGAAAGCCGAGTCCACACACCGCGTACCTTGATTTGGCGACGGCGTATGCAGACGGCGCGTGGGATTCCCTGAAGACCGCGGCCATAAACCTGCGTCACGACGAGGAGTTGCCAGGACTGTACGGGTCGGCGGGCGGGTGGGCGCGCGAGGTGCTGACCCTACGCTGAGACCGCCGGCGAGGCCGGGTCGGCACAATCAGCCGGTGAGAC
>CAYNOM010001564.1:0-1523 GCA_964398415.1 uncultured Polyangiales bacterium
GCCGCTGCAGCTGGCGACGCGAACCGAAACTGGATGCCACGTCCTCCATAGTTCGCCCATTCCGGGTGCGACGGTGACGTACAACGCTGCTTCGCCTGCGACATCCTCGCGCGGAGCCACTGCGGAGTGTCCTTCCGTAGCCGGCACGACTTGCATCCGAGCGACTTCCCGCTCTTTATATTGTCCAAGAACACGATCTTCCGGGCTCCGCAGCCCGTGCAGCGCGCTGTGATCTTCCGGTGTGCTCCCTCGCGCCACGCTACCGTCGCTGCCTCCCACAAACCGTAGCGGGTGCCGACCCGCACCAGTCCGGGCAAGAAGACGACCTGACCGGGCTGCCGCGCCGAGCGTGGTCGTGCCTCCCTCGGCGAGCCAGACTTCGTGGTCTTCCGTCGCTGCGAGCCCGTCATATTCGACGACCTCCTTCACGCCTTGCCAGACGACACCGTCGTGCTGGACCCACTCGACACCATCCCATACAAGATCAGTTTTCGCTACCGCTTCGATCGGCACCTCGCCCCGCTGAGTCAACACGAGAGTCCCTTCGGCAAGGCACAGGCGCTTCGCGATGTTCCGGCAGTGCTTCTTGATCTTCGCAGGCGCGTCGCGCACGGTGCGATACCACTTCCAGAGCAAGTCACGACTTGTGCCCGCCTGCATCGTCGCGTAGTTCAACGCGTGCGGATCGAACGGCTGCCCGGTGTCCGGATCCCTTCCAAGGATCGCATCGAGGAGGATCTGATCCCCTGACACGGCGGCGTAGATGCGCAGCTCGATGGCGGCATAGTCGGCACCAACGAGGACGTGCCCTTCGGGGGCTTCGATCATCTGGCGCGTGTTGATGAGGCCCTGATCACCTCCACTGTCCTTGTAGGCTGACCGATCGTAGACAATGCGCTCGGGCCAGTTCATTACGTTCGGGGACGAGGACCACCGTCCGGTCGGTACGATGTGAACTGCCCACGAAGGGTGGAAAACAGCGAACTGGCGCGTGTCGCCCGGACGATCATAAGTGAGCGGCCACGTCTCGTCGCGCAGGTAGTTGCGCACGCGCAGCTTGTCGATGAGCGGCCCGTACTCGGACAGGTCGGTGACGATACGACCCTGCTCCTCCGGCTTCTTCGCCTTTTTCTTGGGGTCGGGAGCCTTGTAGCCGAGGTAGGTGCCGCGGATCTTCTCCATGCCGCGGAACTGCAGCTGCGCGTCGATGAACGCCTTCACCTGCTCGGATACGCCGGAGTCTTCAAGCGCGAGCAGCGCAGTCTCATCCGTCGAGGCTCCGAGCAGCTCGCGCTCTTCCTTCTCCTCGCGCTCGTCGTCCGTCAGATTGCCATCGTCATCGTCATCATCTTCGTCGCGACCGCGCTTACGCTCCTCCCACGACTTCCCTTCGGAGTCGAACGGAGGCGTGAGACCCTGCTCGACGTAGAGCCAGCGTGCGACCTGCTTCGGGCTGTTCGGGTTGAAGTCGGGCTTGCCGATGATGTCTCGGACTTCACGCAGCTTTTCGGCTGAGACCTTCG
>CAYNOM010001565.1:0-1520 GCA_964398415.1 uncultured Polyangiales bacterium
GGGCGGGATGGCTGTCGTAGGGCGACGGCTTGCGCTCGAGGGACTCCAGCACCTCTCGCGAGAGGTCTTCTTCGGCCACCTCGGTGTCCCGCACGTGCTGGTAGAAGTTTGTGAGCGGAGTACGTGCTTCGACGACCGGCGCCAGTGCTGCGTTGGCCTTGGCATCGAAGCGCACCGAACGATCGATCACGTGGGTCAGGCCGCGAACGAAGGCTTCGGAGCCGTAGCAGAAGGCAGCCCAACGATCGGCGAGCACTTCCTGCAGGCGCGACGCGCCCTGTGATACGCGCAGGAAGACGCTGAAAAAGCCCCGGAAAAACAGCCACGCGGGGTTGTACCAGGTGGCGGCGCCACCATCGGCCAGGCCCTGGGCCATCGCGATCATCGAGCGTCGCACAGCGAGCGCGAGGCCCCCGCCTGCGGTGTCGCGGTTGCTGAAGTGGCCGTACTCGTGCGCGAGGATGGCCTTGAAGTCGGACAGACGCATGCCGTCGAGGACGCCGAGACCCAGGAGCAGGCAGCGCTCCGTGTGTCCACGAAGCTGTGCCAGCATGTTGCCACGTTCGAACACCGCCACGTCGGTGCTGGGGGTGATGTAGACGCTGTCGACGGGACGCGTGCCGACCTTGGCAGCCACCTCATCGAGCAGGGCGCGCAACTTCGGCTCTCCGCTGAGATCGAGGCGTACGCCCGGGTCCTCGTCGCGCACCCGAACGAACAGGCTCTTGAGCACGGCCCATACGCTAACGAGAGCTACCAAACCGACGATGAGCACGAGCTTGATCGGGATGCGACCGAGCGCCATGAAGCCCCACACGATGCCCGCCGCGCCACCGAGCACCGCGAGCACGAGCAGAGGCAGGGACACGTAATAAAAGATGCACGCAAGCCAGATTACGGCGCCGTAGGCACGTCGCAGCACGAGATTGAGGCCGCTACTGCGGCCGCTCGCTTCGCTGGGGAGCATGCTGGCGCTGCGCAGCGTCATGCCGCTGAGCACGATCCCCGACAAGAACAGCCCGAGCAGACAGGCGATCCAAGCGAGCGCGATGCGCAGAGCGATGGGCCAGACCTTCTGCGGCCAGGGCTGTGCGTCATCGATTCTCGCGATGAGCGCATCATGCTCGGCGGCCGGCAGGCCGAGGCGCTTGGCCTGTCCCAGCGAATGGCGCGCCTCGTCGTACTCCGCGGCGAAGGCGTGCCGCAGTCCCGCGAAGTAGTGGGTCGCCATCTGCGTGGCGGCTATGACCTCGAGCTGTTTCGAGGCCTCAACGAACAGAGACTGGTCATCCAGGTCGAGCGAGACCTGGGCCACCCGCACCACGGACCCGACGTTGTCTGGCGCATCGCGAAACGCCTCGCGGAGCAGGCGTTGCACGTCTGCCTTCGCCGAGGCATCGAGGTTGGGCTTCATCCGCTTGTGCGCGAGCAGCGAAGCGTGCGCGCCCACCATTGCGCGATCCTTGGAGGTGCGTGCGAGCTCGCCCTGCGCGCGCTCCAACATCGTCATGTCGTCGTGG
>CAYNOM010001566.1:0-1520 GCA_964398415.1 uncultured Polyangiales bacterium
TTGAGCGCGTTTCCGCCGGTGGTCGTCTCCGGGTTAGCGAAAGCGACCGCTATGCGGATTCTTCTTCTGTTGGGCTCTGGGTCTCGAGAGCGAGACGGAGACTGCGAGACGGAGACCGACGGAGAACGCGGACCGAGCGCGCACGAGGTCTTCACGGTGCCGCGAAGAGAGGCTGCGGCTGCGGCACAATCGTGCTCGGATCTACATGCTGTGACTGCAAGGAGATGGGCACGCGTTCCACCGGGACCACGTCGGCCGTAGCGAGATCCTGGCCGAATCGCTCGAGATCCGCGTCGGCCCAACTCGACCCGCTCGCCTTGCGCGCCGAACGGGAAAAGGCCGCGGCGTATCCTGTGCCGGTCCGGTGCTTCGCGATGTGATAATCTCTACTGGTGGACGGCCAAGATGCAGAACGAGCACGACGCGCCGAGCAACGCCGAGGCCGAATGACGGTTCGCCGGGCTCGCGTCGGCGACACCGAGGCGGATGGCGGGCCGTACGGCCTCGAAGGGATGCTCATGGCTGCGTACCTGTCGCAGGTGGTTGGGGCCGTTGCGGCAGCGAGCTCGGCCCCCGTTCCACGCTCGAGTATGCAAGTCCGCTGGGTGCTTCACGGCGATGCTTGAGTCGCTCCCTGCCGATTTCAAGGATCTCCTGGTCGAGCTGAGTGACGCGCAGGCCCGATTCCTGGTCGTCGGGGGCTATGCCGTGGCGGTTCACGGTCATCCGCGTGCTACGAAAGACCTGGACGTATGGGTGGAGCCTACGAAAAAGAATGGCGAACGCGTATTTGCGGCGCTCGTTCGGTTCGGCGCTCCCATCGAGCAGTTCGACATCTCGCCGCCGGACTTCGAGGCCTACGATGGCGTGCTGCAGCTGGGGGTACCACCGGTCCGTATCGACATCCTCACGCGCGTCGGGGGGGTCACCTTCGAGCAGGCGTGGCTTGATCGCTTGGAGGTAACCCTGGATGGCCGTCCGATTCCGGTGCTCGGACTGGACACGCTCATCGTCAACAAGCGACACACGGCGCGCCCGCAGGACCTTGCAGATGTACACACCCTCGAGCAGCTCCGCGCGCAGCGCGGGCGTCCTTGAGTGTCTCTAGGTCACCGAAGGCCCTGAGCCGACAGTCGTGCAACGGGCGTTGCACGAGTTGCCTCCGCGGCATCGAGTCGTACGTGCTCTGCACGATCTGCTGTCGCGCCCGTATGGTGCCAAATCCTGTCGCATCGAAAAGCTCCGTGATCGCCGACGCTTGGCCAGCGGGTTCCGAACTCGCGTCGACAGGGCTGTGATACCTTGCCAGGCCCCGATGCAAGCCACCGCGCTCCACTTCCTGCTGCTGACCGTCGCCGGTTGGGTCAACGGGCGAAAGCTCGCGGCGATCGACTACCTGCGCGAGGAGAACCGAGTGCTTCGCGCGCAATTCGGGTCGAAACGGCTGAAACTCACGGATGCCGAGCGCCGCGCGCTCGCGGTGAAGGGCAGGGCCCTCGGCCGAAGAGCGCTCGGCGAGC
>CAYNOM010001567.1:0-1518 GCA_964398415.1 uncultured Polyangiales bacterium
CGCCCCGAGGCTGCCAGCCGTTGCACGGCTCCGCGCAGGAGCTGCCGCGAGAGCGGCGCACCGAGAGGGATGCCGACCTCGCGAGCCGGGGTAATGCCGCGGGTTTCCCCGGCGATCTCGATCTCGAGCACCGGGCGCCCCATCAGCTCAGGGGGCGGATTCGCCAGGGCGGGGCGATCGCCTGCGAACACCACTAGCACCGCGAGCACCACGGCAACCAGGGCGGCCTTGGCTTGCCTCGAGCCGAGTGTTGCCATCGCGGGGGCCCAGGTCACTCGAACTCGAGGCGCCACCGGAGGTCGACGCCCACGTTGCCCAGGGCCGAGGCTGTCTCGGCGTTCACGTTGTCGTACACAGCTTGGACGCTGGTCTCTTCGTTGAGTCTCCACTCGACGCTGGTCCGAATCTCGCGACTTTCGCCAAGGCCCGTCGAAGCGCTGAGGCGGACGCGGTCGGTGATGCGCTTGCCGACCGAGACCCGGGGCTCAGTGCGCCCTGTATACACCGAGTAGGCGCTAGAGAGGCGAAAGTCGTCAATTACGGGGACCGCGCGCCGGACCTCCCGGTCCACGCCGGTGACGGTGGCGAGGGCCTCGAGGGCCAGGGTGCTCGGCAGGTCGCCGGCCTGGAGTTGCTCGGCCTCAGCGCGGGTCATGCCCATGGTGAGCAGGAGCGCGATGTCCTCTTGGGGAAGCTCCGGTTCGCTGCCCATGTCGAGCCGGAACGCGTCGCCGGTGCCGTGGGCGTTGAGAAAGATGCGCCAGCTTGCCTGGGAGAAGTTCGAGTTGCGGCGGATCTCTGTCGAGGCCCGCACGTCAAAGTGCGGGTTGGGGCGAAACGGGTCGTCGAAGTCCAGGGACCCGCGCCGGATCTCGAACTCGGTGTTGCGAAACCGCACTACCCCGCGATCGAGCGACATCGAGCCGAGCACGCCGAAACGCTGGTCGGTCCCCACGACGCGGAATGGCCGCTCGGCCGACTCGATGGAGACTTGGGCGTCCATCAGGGCGTTCTGCACACGGATGGGGCGGTTCTGCACGACCGTTACATCGAGCTCGACGCGATCGAGTTCGGGGTCGTAGCCCTGGACCTCCGCTCGCTCCCGACGCGACAGGTCGCCGAGGGTGAGGTCCAGGTTGATCGGTCGCGTGTAGACCAGGCGGTCGAGTCCGATCGTCCCCGCAAAGAGCGGCAGCCGTCGCTCCTTGCTCCACGACAGCCGCGCTTGGCCTCCAAAGGCAACGTCGACGCCGTCGTCGGGTCGCAGCGCGACGCCGGCAGCGCTCACGTCGAAGCTGTAGTTGGCCAGCCCTGTGCGATCGGCCTCCAGCTCGGCCACCCCTTCGAGGGCAAGGCGCCCGCCGGCGACCTGGGCGGCGAAGTCCTCGAAGACGATGCGCCGCGAGCTGAAGGCCACGTGCCCCGAGAGGCCCTCCACGGGGGCGGGGAAGTCTGCAAAGCGGAAGGTTGCGTCGCGCACCGTGGCGTCGCCCACGAGCTCGGGCGAGGCGGCGGCTC
>CAYNOM010001568.1:0-1515 GCA_964398415.1 uncultured Polyangiales bacterium
ACCGGTTCGCCGCTCCAACCTTCACCGAGCAGCAAGACATCCTCGAGAGAACGGTCCGACGGATTTACTTGGGCGCACTGCTGCAGCCAAAAACGCATGCGTTCTGTCTTCGAGCCCGAGATGAGCTTCGATCCCACCGGAAACAGGTGTTGATCAGTTCCAGCTGCGGCGAGCGCTTCTACATCCTGAGGGACGAACGAGGGGAGTACGACGAATGCGCGACCGAACAGTGCTCGACATGCTTCGCTCAAGGCATTGATGCGCGCCGCGTAGTCAACGCCTTCGGCTGCCTTGGCGACCTGACTTGTGGCGGCGACTATCCGGCGCGCGAGCTCTCCTTCTGCTCGCTCGAGGCGTTCCGCCAGGTTCGCTTCCAGCGAGCTGGACGGAACCGCGTCGCCCACGCCGCACTGCGAAGCCCCACGCAGGGCTTTCATGATGTCCCCGGGCTCTCCCCCTCGGGCTGCGGCAAGCGCACGCACTGAGTCGCCGGCTGCATCCAACGCCAGCTTCACCCGGGCGAGCAGTTCTTCGACGTCTTCCTCGTTGAAAGTGGCCCCCTCAGTGCCCGGCCCGCAGACGTCCCGCGGCTGCATAGGTGGCTCCGCGAACAGCGCGAGCACACGACGAGCCAGCTCGAGTGCCTCGCCTAGGCCGAATGTATGATCACCCCGACGACCCAGGTCGATCGCGACGACGGAGTCGGCGCCGAGTCCAGCGTGCTTGTCTCGGGCGCAGCAGGCTACGATCTGCTCGATTTCGGTCGCGCCCCCACCTGGAACGGACGTCGATAGATAGAGGAGATCGCTAGCCTGAACGGAAAGCTCGTCGACCGTGAATACTCCCTGAGCTTCGGCCCCGTTCGCAGCGGTGACCTTGTAACCGCAAGCAATCTCGTTCCGCGAGCCAAGAAGGTCCGCAAACCACTCAGCCAAGCGCGGCTCCGCCAGTGCGCGCGGCCCCATCGCTTCAAGCTCTTCGAGCGTCAACGATGCGGCAGGCAAGGCGACACAGACGCGCTGCTCGAACTTGCGACCCGTCACGGGAGATCGCATGGACTCGATTTCGGGCGGCGCGCCGTTGCCCGCTGCAGCCTCGAGGGCGGCTCCCGCTCGCTCGTAGTTCCCGCCAACCGTGTGGAAGACGGCCTCGTAGAGGAGAACATCACCGATCGCGTCGAGCGTGTCTGCGAGATGATCAAGCTCCTTGGTGAGCAGAGCCTTGTGCGCATCCTTAACGGCGCTGAGCTTCTCCCAGACCCTCGCGTTTCGATTTTGGACGTCAAGCCATGCTCGTGCGAGCTGCAAACCTTCGATGACATTGCGCGCAGCTTGTGCCTCGATGGCCCCCTCGCTCGCAGGCGCTTCATCTTCACCCGGAGCTTGGCCAACCTCGACGCGTCTGCCTGCAACAAGAGGATACGCCTTCCGCAAGTCATCCATGTACTGCATGAGGCTGATGTCCCGATCTTGCAGACCGCGCTCGAACTCGTACCCGAGCAATGCGCCCAGTGGT
>CAYNOM010001569.1:0-881 GCA_964398415.1 uncultured Polyangiales bacterium
GTCGACCGAAGGACTCGCGTGACGACTTTGACACTGTCGCGATGAATCTCTTCGACAGCATCCAGCTCTGTTGTTCCGGGCGCCAAGAGCACTTCGACCGTCGAGTCGTCCAACCAGAACACGTACATCGGCTTGATTCCTTCCGAGCGCCACAGGAGTTCCCCTCGCGGCTTCGGAGTGGTCGGATCACGTCTCCCGCGCACCTCGAGCAGAAAGGTCATCGGCGGAGACAGTGCGCCGCCCGCAGGCTCATGAGCGCTGAGTACCAACTTCTTCTCGCCGTTCGGTGACGGTACGACGGTCACAGTTTGCCACTGCCCGCAGGCTGCTATGACCGTCAGGGTCGCAACAAGCGCGGCTCGGTGAAGAATCTTTGTACCCACTTGGCTCCGCAATGGGCTGCAGTTCTGCTCGATGAAACAGCCACTACCGATCATCACGGCATCGCGGAGATCGTCGAATGCGAGGCTCGGTGGGCCAATATCAATCGGCTGACCCCAGCGCGTCTTCCTTCGACCAACCCCGCAGGCGGACAGAGCCGGTGCAGGAATCCCGTCCAGCCTCCACTGGTTCGGAACCCCGAGCCAGGGCTCGCAGATCGCCGGAGCGCTCCGTCACTTGATCTCTCTGTGAGTCCCGTCGCGCCGCTGGAGATCGGCCTCGCGAAAGCGTGCTGCACCTTCTTCGAGTGCCCTCTCTTGAAGTGCGCGGTACCTCGCGAGGTAGCTCTCGTGCGACTCGAACAGGACTCCCAGATCGAGTCCGACGGCGCCCCACAGCAGGTAGAGCGCGACCGAGAGCAGGACGGCTGCCGGGCCGCCGAGCTCCCAGAGGTATTCGAAGAGCAACGAGACGGCGAGCAGGCCACCAACAGCGGCGAG
>CAYNOM010001569.1:891-1514 GCA_964398415.1 uncultured Polyangiales bacterium
ATCGGGAACCCGATCATCGCTTGCGCTCCGGGCAACGATCGCGAGCTCTTTCGCTCAAGCCTTCGCCGTTTCGGGTCAGCAACGGTGAGACTCTCAGTCAGAAGGGATTGAACCGGGCGCGCCGAGGGCGGCGCCTGGTGGCGGCTCATCTTCGCCCGATGGATCCTTAGACCCCTCACTCGGTGGATCCTGTTTCGGCACTTCACGATCGGGATCGGCGTCCTTCGCAGTTTCCCCTGTGGGGGAGACCGATCTCTTTCCCAACTCGATCGACAGCTCCCAGAGCATGAGGCGGCCCACAGGCTCCAGCGTCGCCGCACAGCCGCCAGCAGCCTTGCTCCTGAGGACTCCATCCAGCAGCACATAGTCGCCGTTGATGGCCGAGAGCTGTTTCATCGAGAGGCCCAGATCTTGGTAGTCGATCGCCAGGCAGAGACAGTTCTCGTAGATGCCGAGGGACTCCGCCTCTCTCGAGAGACAGAGCACTTCGCCGGCCGGCTCGACGTAGAGCACCCCAATGACTCCGACGCTCCTGCCCTCGAATCGACTCGGATCCGCGAGTATCCGAACCATGGAAGTCTGCTGGACAGCACCCTGCAGCCCCGAGCCGAACTCGAGCTGCG
>CAYNOM010001570.1:0-1511 GCA_964398415.1 uncultured Polyangiales bacterium
CCACCTGGCATGCCCCCATGCAATGCCAGAGATTCTTGCTCGGCGTCACCACGAACGAGGGGGAGCGGTCGTCGTGAAACGGGCAGCGGCCGAGGAGGTTGTCCCCGTGCCGCTTCAGCTCGATCCCCTTCGCCTCGGCAAGCCGCTCGACGGACACCTCGCGCTTCAGCCGCTCCACCACCTCGTTCGGGATCCGAGCCATCGCGCAGCCTCCTGTCGCCGACCCCTGTCAAGAACGAAGTGGGGAAGTGGCGCGGATTTTCTGTAGCGCGAAACCGTCCTCGTGTATAGAGATTTAATGTGTTACCACGAGACTGCTACCGACGATGACCCGAAAACCGCCCCTACAATCCCGACCATGCCTCGCAAGAGCACCCCCAATTCGCCATGTGGGAAGCGACTCATGCAGCTAAGGATGCAGAGGGGACTCACCCAGGTGCAGCTCGCTGAGCTGCTCGGCTCCACCCAGCGAAACATCTCCCACTACGAGACCGTCGCCGAGTACCCACCCACCGACATGCTCGTGAAGCTCGCCACCTTCTACAAGGTCAGCGCCGACGATCTGCTCGGTCTCAAGCCACCAAAGCAGCCGCCGCAGCCGAAGCAGAGCCCCGAGACCAAGAGGCTCTGGAAGAAATTCCAGCAGCTCATGTCGCTGCCCGAGAAGGACCAGCGCGCCGTCATCCGACTTATCAACTCACTCGTCGGCGCAAAGAGCGACGACGCGGACGCGGCATAACCCGATGGAGATAGAACACGTCTCAACGTGCTGCCCCTTCTGCGGCCAGCTCACCGCCATCTCTCCAGCGCCGTTGGCGTTCGAGGCGGAAGTCGGTCGGACACAATGGGATCGTGCTCGAAAGGTGCTCCGAGCGAGCGGTGTGGAGGCCGGTCCTGTCTATCGTACCGACCGCCATTACTGGTGGATGGGGAAGTGCAATGCCTGCCACATGCCCGTGCTCGTAGGGGATGGCGGACGGCAGATTCTACCTACACCGCGCGCCGCGCCGGTCAGCGACAAGATCCCACAACCGATGCGCGATGACCTATTCGAAGCCAAGCAGTGCTTTGCCGCCCAAGCCTACAACGCAGCGGTCGTGATGGCGCGGCGGGCCGCAAGATCACGCCCCAGCAGCGAGAGTGGGCCGACGCGGTGCGTTATGTGGGCAATCACGGTGCCCACGACACCGAGCCGGATCCATCATCAGGCCTACCGGTCATCACCGAAGTAGATGAAGAAGACGCCGTCCAAATGATTGATCTCGCAGAGCATCTCTTCGAGACACTCTACGTGGCCAGTCACAGCGCCAAGGCCCAGCTCGCAAAGCGCGGGAAGCTCAGGCCATAAGCCCAACGCCCGTCACGGGGCTTGCAGTCATTCTCCGAAGTCACACGCGGACAAGCCCCGCGCCGGGCTCCCTCCGTTGACCCCTCGCCGCATGACTCCCCCTCGACACCGACCCGCGCATCACACGACCCGCTGATCCCCCGCGCCACCACGCGCACGCGCC
>CAYNOM010001571.1:0-1509 GCA_964398415.1 uncultured Polyangiales bacterium
GGCGCATGCCGGGCCCCACGGCCACGACGAGCCCCTCGATCGGCTTCTCTTTAGCGGTGTCGGGGATGATGATGCCGCCCTTGGTCTTGTTCTCA
Organism: uncultured Polyangiales bacterium; assembly: GCA_964398415.1. GTDB lineage: Bacteria > Myxococcota_A > Polyangia > Polyangiales > DASUME01 > DASUME01. Next base: position 96 of record CAYNOM010001571.1, read on the forward strand.
GCTTCGACACGCTTCACGAGGATGCGGTCGCTCAATGGACGCACGTTGGCCACGGTGTCCTCCCTCCCATCCGGGGTGCACGCGCCACGAAGGCGAGCACCCGTCGTCGATGAGCACGGATAACCACGGCCGGTCGGGCGTCAACAGGGGGGGCGGAAAAAAATCACTTCGGCTTCTTGGCGACGCGCGTCCACATCCAGCGCGGGGCCACGACGTGGTGCACGCTCACGTCGCGAAAGCCTACGGAGGCGAGGTCGGCACCCGGGTCGTAGCTCTGCCATTCCTTGCGATAGGGCTCGAAGAAACCGCGGTGCCGATCGAGGTCCATGGGCGGTACGTCGCTCAGGACGATGGTGCCGCCGGGCTTGAGCATCGCGAACGCCTTCTCGAGCAGCATGTGCTTCGCGAAGTTCGGGATCTCGTGAAACACGACGCTGATGTTCACGGCGTCGACGCTGCCGGGCGACACGTCGACGTTCTCGGCCATGGCGTGCACCCAGCGCAGGTTGGGGACATCGCGATGGGTACGCTTGCCGACCACGATCATGAACGGCGAGGCCTCGACACACACCACCTCGGCGCGTGGCGAACGCTTGGTGATGGCCGCCGACTGATCGCCAGTGCCAGCGCCCAAGTCGTAGATGAGCTTGGCGTCTGGCGGAAAGAACTCGGCCATCGCCGCGCGCATGCCGAGACTCTTCTGCGGGTGGGCCGAGCGGTAGATCGACTCCATCGCCGCCCGATCTCCCATCGCGGCCGAGGCGTTGAGCCAGCCACCGGGCATGCTGTGAAAGGGCTGTAGATAGTAGCTCGGGTAGTCGATCTGCTCGAACGCCGATAGCTCCTTCTCCCAGTCGATGTCGCCGAGCTTCTCCTTGGCCTGCATCGGCATGCCGAACAGGATTTCGATGAAGCGATCTTTGGCGACGCCGGAGAAGAGCTCCTTCTGGATCATCTTGAGCTGGCCAGGGCGCGGCTTGTAGAACGCAGGCACCTTCGGGCTCGTGCGCGCCGCCCCGATGATCAGAAACGAGGCGAGGAAGTTCTGCACGCCGATCTTCACGTGCTCGGTGTAGGTGCTGTCGCCGGGATCCGAGGCGAGGTGCCGGGCCAAGCTGTACAAGCGAATGCGCGCCTTGTCGGGAATCTTCGCCCCGCCCTCGGGTGCGATCTCGGGCTCGCGCGGCTCTCCTTGCATCCACTCCTCCAGGCTCTCCCACACGGGAACGAACGACGTTTACACAGGTTAGACTGCGGCAGGGGTGGGGACGCGGTCAAGGTGCAGGAGGTGCGCCGCAAGAGACCCAGCCGGCCAGGTCACCTTACCCAACCTGCCACCCCTTGCGCACCCACGTGTGAAGCTCGCTCAGCGCGACCCGCATGCTCGGGATGTCCGAAGCCGCTGAGACGAACG
>CAYNOM010001572.1:0-457 GCA_964398415.1 uncultured Polyangiales bacterium
AGCCTGTCGCGTCGCGTTCGCCCTTGCCCTCATGTGGGGCTGCAACGGCGGTAGCAGAAGCCCCGCGGACACGCAGCCGAGCACGCCTGCCGTCACCGGCGCGGGCAGCGACGACACGCAGAACGACGAGCGGGCCAAGCCGAAGCCCGAGGGTGATCCGCAGCCCACGCTGCCCCTCGGCACGGTGGAGCTCGAAATACCGGGCCGACAGCACGTGAAGCTCGCCGTGGAGGTGGCTTCCACGCGCGCGGAGACGCAAGCCGGGCTGATGTTTCGTGAGAGCCTCGCGCCCGATGCGGGCATGCTGTTCATCTTTCCCATCCAGCGTCACCAGAGCTTCTGGATGAAGAACACGCTGATCCCACTCGACATGTTTTTCATCAGCTCGAGCTGGGAAGTGGTCGGCGTCGTCGAGAACGCAGAGCCCCTCACCGAGGTGCCGCGCGAGGTCGACGGC
>CAYNOM010001572.1:467-1509 GCA_964398415.1 uncultured Polyangiales bacterium
CAGGCGGACAACGCTCCGAGGGTCGGCTCCACGCCGAACCGCCGCGCGAGGTCGACGGCGACTCGCAGTTCGTGCTCGAGGTCAATGCCGGCTTCGCGAAGAAGCACGGCTTTGGCCCGGGCACCAAGGTTCGCTACACGCCCCCGGAGACATCCCACTGATGCGACGCACACTCATCACCCTGATCGTCGTGACTGGGCTCGGCTGCGAAGCTCCTGCCCCCGAACCCCACTTCGAGGCCGAGAGCGCAGCGCGCAGCGCGCCCACACGCCAGCCCGAGAAGCCGCGCGACGAGATCGTCCCCACCCAGGCGGCGCCCGCGCCCGCCTCCCAGGTCGCGCCGCAGAAGCCCCTGGTGCGACGACCCAACGCCCCCGATCCCCTTGGTGGCAAGTTTGCCTTGAAGGCGGCGCTTTCGGGTCTCTCCGGCAAAGGGCCCCTACGCGCCACGCTCGAGACGTCGGAGGGCAATCTCGACTGCACGCTATTCGAAGACAAGGCGCCGCTCACCGTCGCCAACTTCGTCGGGCTCGCGCGAGGGCTGCGGCCTTTCTGGGACGCGCGCGAGGCCGCTTGGGTCAAGCGCCCGCTGTTCGATGGCACCACGTTTCATCGCGTGATCGCCGGCTTCATGATCCAAGGCGGTGATCACCTCGGCGACGGCACCGGAGACGTGGGCTACGAGGTCCCCGACGAGCTGCATCCGTCTCTCACGCACGATCGGGCCGGCCTTCTGTGCATGGCGAACAAGGGCCCCAACACGAACGGTGGTCAGTTCTTCATCACCGATGCGGCCGCGCCCCACCTGACTCAAATGAAGACGTACACCATCTTCGGGGAGTGCGCGCCCGTGGACGTCGTGCACAAGATCGCCAACGTGCCCAAGGCGAGTCGCATGAGCGAGCGCCCGCTTAAACCGGTCGAGATCAAGCGCGTGAGCGTGCGCCGCGGCGGTTGAGCACGGGGCGCGTTCAGTCCTCGCCGTCAGTGTCGTCCTGAGTCTCTGGCTCTTCCCTCGCACGCCGTCGACGAAAGCGCCGCA
>CAYNOM010001573.1:0-1216 GCA_964398415.1 uncultured Polyangiales bacterium
CACGCCGGCCGGTCGAGGTATGACGCATAGCGCCGTGGGTGTCCCTGCACTCCGAGGAGCAGTTCCGCGCCCAGGAAGAGCGCCGCACCGATCAAGACCAAGGCAAGCGCCACGGAGCCAGCCCTCACGTTGGACGGCGCATTGTCGGCGACCCAGCCGATCGCCGCGACGAACAAGAGCGCGTGGACAGTCGCGATGGCGAAGAGGGTGTCCCTGAGAATGCTGTCGTCGGAGAGGGAATAGAGAAAGCAGAACGCCGTCGCCGCCAGCGCGACGATGAAAGCCCTCGCGCGGAGCATCCGGCGCGGCCCTGGCTCAGCCGTCGCCACCGCCTTCCACGCCAGGCTGGCCACCAGCAGCGCGGCCGGCCACGCGAGGAACGCGGTTGCGGAACCCAACGCATCGATACTGGCGACGAGCAAAGCAGATACGACGGCCGAGACGAGCAGGGTTCGGGGCGCTTCTGCGTGCTCGCACGCGTCTGCGGTGACCGCTCCGATCGCGATGACAAAGGGGACGGTCCAGAACCAGCCCCCTCGCCACAGCGTGAAGAACTCGGTCGGTGCCGCCCCCGAGAATCTCTGGCCGAGCCACACGAGCAACGGCGCGAGGAACACGATCGTGAGCCAACCGAGCGCTACAGCTCGAACGAAGCGCGCGGATCGACGCCGCTCCGCCTGAAGCCATGAGCACGCACCGAGACCCCCGGCCGCGCTCGCCATCACCACCGCCAGGAGCGCCACATGTACGCTGGCCAACGTTGGCGCGACGAGTGCGAGTCCAATAGACGCCGCCCACGCCCCGTGGTGTGGCGACCGCAATGGACCGCGCACGACTAGCAGCGGCATGAGCGCCAGAGCCGCTCCACCGTGAACCGTGAAGATCGCGCTGTACGCGTCGATCCCGATGACGTTCGCCGAGCGGACCTGCGACAACGCCAATGTTGCTCCGCTAGCCAGCACGGCGGCAACGGCCAGCACTGCTCCCGTCCCCGCAATCTTCAGCGCCTGATGCACCGGCAAACGCTAGCACGGCAGAGATCCGTGACGGGGGTCGAACCGGAATCGAGCGCCTCCCACAGGTTCCGCGTGGTCGGATGCGTCAATCATTGACGCTCAACGCTATCTCCCCGACCTCGCCAGCCTCGGGACCTCCGAGCCGGGGAGTCGTTCCTCGACCGTCGTCTCGAACTGGACCCAGCCCCCTGCGGTGTTCG
>CAYNOM010001573.1:1226-1509 GCA_964398415.1 uncultured Polyangiales bacterium
CCACCAAGTACGTTCCAAAATGGCGCACGAGGGGAAGATCGTATCCGTTGGGTGAATCGCGTCCTTGACGACCGCGCTTCAGCCCGACGGGCGCCGAGCGTTCAGAGCGTGGCGGCGCGGTAGGGGTCCGCGGCGAGCAAGGCCACGACGTCCTCGCGTTCGCGCGTGCCGGCCCAGTACGCGGGCGCCAGCTCGAGGACGCGGTGAGCACGCCAGGCTGGGAGCAGGCAGAAGAGGTCGCGCACGTATTCCCACGGCTCGACGCCTACCATACGGCAGCTGG
>CAYNOM010001574.1:0-1505 GCA_964398415.1 uncultured Polyangiales bacterium
GGCTTCGACGCCGCGGCGCGTAGCACGGAGAGGTAGCCGGGTGAAACGAGGGCGTCGTCGAGCAGGCCGCGCTCTGTCAGGAGTGCGTGCATCTTCGGCAGGTTGTAGTGGGGCACCGTCATCAACAGGTGGTGCTCCAAGTGATAGTTCACGCGGTTCGGCGCGATGAACAGGCGCTCCCAGAACGACGCGAGCGTGGTGCGCGTGTTCTTCAATGGGTCCTTCGGGTCTTCGACCATCGAGTGCTCGGCGATGGAGCGGATGCGCGTCACCAGCGTATAGGTGGTGAGGTAGGCGGCGACCCAGAGCAGATACAGCGCCCCGTGACCGATCAGAGCCGAGACGGCGACGAGCAGGAGGTTTGTGATCAGCATGCCGCGAAAGCTCGCGCTGTGGCGCAGGGCGCGGCCGAGACGCGTGATGAATGGACCGTCCGTGCCGAGATCACGGCGCAAGGAGAACACGAGTAGCTTGAGCCCGGTTTGCCCCGAGAGATCGCGCCACACCTTACGCTTGAAGCTCGCGCGCGTGACCGGGAAGGGCAGGGCGAGGTTTAGATCGGGGTCGTCAGCGGTCCAGTTGTGGTTGTGATGCTGCATGTGATAGGGGCGATAGGCATGCATGTCGGCCCACACGGGATACGCGCATAGCCAGTTGCCGGCCCAGTCGTTGAGGCGTCGATTCGGGAAAACGGCGTGGTGCGAGGCGTCGTGCATGAAGATGGCGAGGCCGAGCTGACGCCCCCCGATCACGAACAGAGCGAGGATGACGCTGAGTGGGTTCGGCCACACGTACACGAGGCGCATGGCACCGAGGACGAGCGCCCAGTTCACGAACAGCGATGCCGAGGAACGCCACGTCGACAGGGTGCACAGCGCGCGGATCTCTTCCGGCGACAGCACGTCGCGTAGGCGCAGCCTTTCGGGCGCGGTCGCGTCGGGTGGCGGGTGGATCACGTACAGCCTCCTCGGAGCATGGCACTGCCCCCGGGGGATCATGCCATGCTTTTGCCAGCGCGGCCTCGTCGGCCGCCACGTGCGCGCTCCCTCAGGCGAGCTCGGGCGCGTCTGGCTTTTCGGTCGTGGGCGTCGGCTCTTCGATCAGAAACGCCCGGCCTGCATCGCAGCGATAGCTCTTGGCGTGGCGGTGGGCCGCGAGCGGCATGCTGATGGTGTTCGAGTGGTAGAAGTCGCCCTGCACCCGCGTGTGATCGACGTCGAGCAGGAGATAGCCGCGGCGCTCGAGATCGACCCACTTCATGTGCGGGTTGCTATTGAGGGCCACCGCACCCGCGACGCCCCCGAGAAAGTCGAGTGCTGGCGAGGTGACCGAGGTGGATACGAATTCGACCGCCACGGCACCAGTCCCCGTGCGCCGATCGTAGGTGGCGTCATCGGGCACGACGTCCATGGCCCAGGACGAATGGATATCCCCCGTCAACACGACGACGTTGTCGATGCCTTCATCGCGGATGTGGCCGAGAAGGCGTGCGCGACTCGCTTGGT
>CAYNOM010001575.1:0-1505 GCA_964398415.1 uncultured Polyangiales bacterium
GGTTGATGCCGAAGGGGCGCTTGCCGAGGTAGCCCTTTTCGCGAGCCTCGGCGATCGCCGCGTCGAGGCGAGCTATCGAATGCTCGAGCTCGCAGCGCACGTAGATGTAACAGACGTGGGCACCGATCGCGTAGCAGGCGATCATGCAGCCCTCGATCAGGCGGTGCGGATCGCGCTCCATGATGGTGCGGTCTTTGAAAGTGCCGGGCTCGCCCTCGTCGGCGTTGATCACGAGGTACGGCTTCACGCCCTCGCGCTTGGCCAAGAAGCCCCACTTCACACCCGCAGGGAAGCCGGCACCACCCCGGCCGCGGATGTTGGCAGCCTTGACCTCGGCCTGGATTTGCTCGGGCTTCATCGAGATCAGGGCGCGGCGCGCCGTGGCGTATGCGCCGGCCTTCTCGGCGACGGCCAGGGTGTGGCTGTTCTCGAGGCCGTAGCGGTCTGTGAGGATGCGCTGCATCGCTGGCATGTCACTCGCCATATCACTCCTCCGCGTGCGCCACGTCGGCGCGCTTTTCGGGGGTCTTCCGCGCAACCTCGTCGATGATCCGATCGAGCTCTGCGAGGGTGAGATTCTCGTAGAAATCGCCGTTGATCTGCACCATCGGCGCTTGGCCACAGGCCGCGAGGCACTCCGCCTTCTTCAGCGTGAACTTGCCATCCTTGCTCGAATGACCGGGCGTGCAGCCGAGCTTTTTCTCGAGGTGCTCCTGCAGCACCTTGCCGCCGCGCAGATCGCAGGACAGCGTGCGGCACACCCACACGACGTTGGGCGCGACCGGCTCCTGGTGGAAGCTCGTGTAGAAGGTGACGACGCCCTGCACCTGGGCTGTGCTCATCCCCAACTTGTTCGCCACGTAGGCGATCACCTCGGGGGAGATCCACCCCTCTTGCCGTTGGCAGAGGTGAAGGATCGGGATGCAGGCCGCGCGGGGCACGGGGTAGCGGGAAATCAGATTGTTCGCCGCTTCTTCTCGATCGGGGGTCAGCGTGAATGCCATGGCCTCATGCCTGTCGCGACAGTTGCCTTCGGGACGTTCGAGGGCTCGACCAGCGGCGCACGCGCAAACACCGTAGATCGGCGTGCAGGGGGCGCCCTGGCGCGCGAGACGCTAGGCTTGGGGCGAGGGTCTGTCAAGCTCAGGTTCGCGATCTCATTGGGGGAGTTTGCACATGACGGCGCGGCCCTTCGCGTTTCCCCATCGCTCCCGTTTCGACTAAGCTACGGCCGGCTGTGACCGCCTGACTCATGTCGGGCTGCGTCGACCAATTCGCTTTGAAGCCGAGGATCGCGCAATGGCGTTCTGTCCGAACTGCGGTACCCCAAACACCGATCAAGCAGAGAAGTGCGTCTCTTGCGCCTTCGAGCTCGCCCCCAAACAGAAGAGCAAGTTCAAGGGCACGATCATGATGTCCGGCGTGCAAGCGCCCACGGCCCCGGGACAGCCCGCGGCGGCGCCCCCGCCAGCGGCCCAGCCACCCGCACCGGCGCCGCTACCTGC
>CAYNOM010001576.1:0-1505 GCA_964398415.1 uncultured Polyangiales bacterium
GTCAGCGCCTACGGCCAGCCGTTCTACGCGGGCTGGGGCCTGACGACCGATCGCACCCCACACCCACGCCGCACGCGCAGAGTCACGCTCGACGAGCTCGTCGCTGCGACACTCATCCGCTACCCCATGTACATGCACCCGGAGACGCTGCAGCGGACGACCCCCGAGGCGATCGTCGCCTATCTGCAAAAGCAGATCGCCCGACAGGGCAATCGCCCCGTGCGGATGAGCTGGACCGAGCGCAAGGCGATGAAAACGTGGAACGCGCTGAAGGGCATGCTTCGGCGCTGACGCCGGGAGGTCGCGCGCATCACTTCTTGGCGACGTGACCGCGCGCGCGCCAGGCAGGAGGCTCTCCTGCGTCGGAGCAGCAGTTGGCGAGCGTGTTGGCGAGCAGTGACAAGAGCCCGGCGTGATCCATCAGCGCTTCGCCCTGGGGCAACATGCCGTCGGCGAATCCAAGACGACGCCAGTGCTCGTGCGCGACGGGGTCGCGCGTGAGCAGATGGATCGGAGCATCGAAGCTCTCGTTCTCCTTCGCGATCATGGGCGGTTGATGATCGCCTATCACCACGAAGATGGCGTCGCGCGGGTGCTCGAGGGCGAACTGCTCGATGACATCGAGGTCGTAGTCGATGGCCCGGTGGTAGCGCGAGAGCAGCGTACGATTGAGCTTCCCCTGATGGGGGTAGCGCCGGGTTTGCGTGAAGTAGCGGCCCATTCGATTGACGATGACAGCCCCCGGCTCGGCCTCGCGCAACACGGGGGCATGGGCAGCCTCCCCGCTGAGTGAGCGAAAATCGTCGACGACGGGCGGCACCTTCTTCCACGGTGCGTGCGAGCTGACGAGATGCACATCCGCGTAGACTGGGCCCTTTTGCCGAGGCAGAAACGTCTCGGCCAGCATGCCGAGCGTGTATTGGTCGGGCACGATGCCCCAACCGTAGCGCTTTCCAGCATATCCAAGGGAATCGAAGTGCAGGTACTCGTCGAAGCCGAAGCGGTTGACGAGCTCGATGCCGGGGCGTCTGCGGTCCGACGGGCCCACGAGCATCGTGTGGTAACCGAGATGCTTCATCAGCGAAGGCAGCGTCGTCATCCTCGGCAGCTGCGCCAAGAGTGCGTGGAAGGTGACCTCGTACTCGACAGGCGTACCGAGCAGCATGGTTGCACTCGCGAGCCACGAGCGGCCACCACTGATCGGGGCTCGGCTGAAGGCGCTGGCGCTGAGCATGCCCGCTTCTAACAGCCGCACTTGGGTGTCGGCGAGCCGTTGATCGAAGTCGGTGCGGGTTTGCTTGTGCGCGAAGAGCAGGCGTCCGTAGCTTTCCACGATCAGTACGATCACGTCGGGCTTTCGCGAGAGTTGCAGCTCACGTAAGGAGTCGTAGGGGGAGCTTGCGACGCGCTTCTCGAGCGAGCGATGCAACGCCCGCGACTCGACCACGTTGTCCGCGAGCGCCGGGGTCATCCAGCGCACCACCGGCTTTTTCGTGACGCCCACC
>CAYNOM010001577.1:0-1503 GCA_964398415.1 uncultured Polyangiales bacterium
ACGTGCGAGAGCAAGGCGCGTGAACGAGCCCCGCTACAAGACCGAAGAAGATTTTCGGCGAGCACTCGAAGCGAGACTGCATGCGTTGGGGACACGCGACGCACGCGGGCTTGTCCGCGAGCGCCAAGTGCTCATCTTCGAGCGGTTTCTCGCGCGCGCGTCGGAGGCTGACGACCAGATCGTGATCAAGGGCGGCATGGCGCTCGAGCTGCGAACCATGCGAGCGCGCAGTACACGCGACATCGACCTGCGCGTGATGGGCAGCCCAGAACGGTTCCAACGCACGCTGCAAGATCTCGCCCGTGCGGACCTGGGCGACCACCTTCGGTTTCGGATTCAGCCACATGGGCGGCCTGGAAAGCGAGCAACTTCGCCGTGCGATCGAGCAGACCTTCGCGCATCGCGGGACGCATCCGGTGCCCATGGTGCTGGCCGAAGCACCGGAACGTTGGCGATCTCCGTATCACGAACTCGCCAACGCGAATCGTTTGCCGTGGCCGAGTCTCGACGAGGTCGATCGAGCTGCGCGCTCTTTCCTGGCTCCTGTGCTCGCGGGGGGGCGTGGCTGGTGGGACCCGACGAGCTGGGGGTGGGGAGCGTCCGAGCGGGCACCGGGTAATCAACCCCGTCCTAAAGGACGGAGCTTTCGGCGGAACGTCTTGGGACATTCAACCGTTTCCTGCTTCGACGGGTGGCTGATGCCGAACCCTCCACAGGCAGAGCCGAGCGATTCGCACGGCTTTTCAAGACTAAGGCAGCATTGAGGTCCGCATGCATACTCAGACCACAGGCGGTGCAGCAGAACACTGCTTGAGAGCGGCGGCTGGCGGCATCGACGCAGCCACAGTGATGGCAGGTCTGGGAGCTGTAGTGGGCAGGCACTTCGACAAGCTGCCCCCCTGCCCACTGCAGCTTGTAGCGCAGACACTGAACCAAGCGGCCCCAGCCTGCATCGAGGATGCCCCTGTTGAGCCCCGCCTTGGCTTTCACGTGCGCCCCCGGTTCTTCAACGGTGCCACGAGCGCTGCCCGTCATGCTGCTGATGTGGAGCTTCTCAACGACGACCGTGCCGTGGCTTTTGGCGTAGTTGGCGCTGAGATTTTGGATGGCGTGTTCCCGCTGCCGGCTGACCTTGCGGTGCAGTCGCGTGACGCGGATTTTAGCCTTTTCTCTGTTCTTGGAGCCTTTCTTTCTGCGCGAAACAGTGCGTTGGGCGCGGGCAAGGCGCTTCATCGAGCGCGTGTAGAAACGAGGCGCCTGGACGATGTTGCCATCGCTGTCGCGGACGTCTTCCTTGAGGACATAGCCCGTCATCTTGTCGCCGAGATCGAGGAAGATCTCGGGGCCCGCGGTCGAGATGACCTCGACGATCGCTTTGACGCGTTTGCCCTGGGCGAACGGGTCCTCCTCGTTCCGACGGTCGGGCTGGCCTTCCATCAGCGCCGCGAAGTCCATGTCTTCTTCGACCGTGACCGGACCAGCCGACACGGTCTCGACCGTGAT
>CAYNOM010001578.1:0-1502 GCA_964398415.1 uncultured Polyangiales bacterium
CGTCATCCTGAAGCGAGCCTTGCGTGCACGCGGGTGACCGCGGGTGCGAAGCGTAGACAGCGGGTTCGCGGGCTGTGGGATGGAGCCCCGAAATGACCGCAATGGGGAGGCCGACGCGGTCTTGGACGCGGAAGGCGAAATCGGCGAGCGATGCGGGGCATGCCCAACACCCCGTGGCCTTGGCGAGCCGGCTCCTCCGGGGTCTGAGACCAGAGCACGTGGACAAGGGTCGCCCGGGAACTCGGGAGGTGTCGACGACGAGTACGAGACCCTCGTCGCTGGCGGCGGCGCCGCTGGGCCGGACTTCGACCGTGGTGCCGACCGCGAGGCCGCGAATGGGGCCGCTCAGGCAGTGGCGGGCCGAGCCCGTGCGGAGGTACCAGATCAAGGTGCCGTGGGGTGGGGACCGGCGGCCGCATGAGCGCGGTGCGGACCGGCGCCCGCTTCGTCGTGACCGAAGTCGTCGACCACCTCGGCCTCGAGCACACCGATGAGCCGAGACGGCGGGGCCGCGTGTGCGGTAACCGATCACCAGCACCCCAGCTGAGCACCTGGCTTCATGCCGTCGGTGGCGGCTTCCAGTTCTGCGGTAGCAGCTCGTCGAGGCTGGCGTTCGGGTGTGAGCGGACTCTGACGACGACGTCCTGGATGTAGACGTATGGGTTGACGCCGTGGAGCATGGCGGTGTGGCAGAGTGTCTGTAGGATGGCGAGGTTTCGGCCGCCCTCGTCGTGGCCGACGAAGAGGAAATTCTTTCGGCCGACGGCCACGACTCGCAGGGCGCGCTCGGCGACGTTGTTGTCGAGTGGCAGTTTCGGGTCGGAGATGAACTGGCTCAGAGCTTTTCGTTGCTTCGACGCGTAGCCGAGCGCTTGTCCCAGGGGGCTCTTGGGCGGAACCTTGCCAATTCGGGCGTCGACCCAGGCGTTGAACTCGGTGAGGACGGCACGACTTCGGGTGTCTCGGAGGGCTGCGTGCTCGGGGAGGCCGAGCACGCCCTGGCTCGCGGCGTCGTGCTCGACTCGATAGAGAGCGACGATGAGGTCGAGGGCCTCGCGCGCATCTGCGGGGGCGTCCTTGAGGGCCTCCCAGAAGTAGCGGCGGGCGTGAGCCCAGCAACCGACGCGGGTCCGTTTGTCGCCCGTGCCGCGCTCGAGGGCCGCGTTGTAGCCGGAGTAGCCGTCGACGAGCAGGTGGCCGCTGGTGCCCTCGAGAAGCCGTGCCGGGGTCTCTCCGCTGCGAGTCTCGCTGAAGACGTAGGCGACGATGTCGCGACAGACCAGCGCCCAGACCCAGGCATTGCGGGCCTTCTTGGGCTCGGCGACCCGCAAGCGGGTCTCATCGGCGTGCAGATAGGGCGCCTGCACGGCGAGCGCGACGAGGCGGTCGTAGAGGGGCGCGAGTACCTCGGCAGCGCGATGAAACAGGCCACACAGCACGCTGCGCGCCACCTCGTAGGACCCGCGGCCAAGCGCCTTCGAGATTCGATAGAGGGGCATCGA
>CAYNOM010001579.1:0-493 GCA_964398415.1 uncultured Polyangiales bacterium
AGAGGAGCCCCCCCAGCTATGGCGTGACCGAGTGGTGGATCTCCACCGAACCGGTGGAGAATTGGACCAGAAGCTGACGGGCGGGCGAATGCTGCGAGTGGAGTGCGCAACGACGCCCTTTGGCATTATCAGCATCTATACCGACGTGACCAACCTGCATCTTCGCCAGCGCGAGCTAAAGCAGGGGCGCGAGCGCCTTAAGCGTATGAACGAAATCGGCCTTGCGCTAAGCGCCGAGAGGAATCTCGATCAGCTGCTCGAGACGATTCTGATGGAGGCCAAGCGACTTTGCCGCGCGGAGGGTGGAACGATCTATCTAAAGAGCGATAAGCCTGCGGAGCCGATGTTTGTCAACGGCAAGCGGATCGACCGGCGCACCGGCGGAGACCGGCGCTTTGGGGAGCGCCGCGAGTATCCACTTGATCCCACACCAGCCGCCAACAAGCGCCCGCGCGGACCCGATCGGCGGAGTGGCAGAGACCGCCGTCGATCC
>CAYNOM010001579.1:503-1500 GCA_964398415.1 uncultured Polyangiales bacterium
TCAGAACGAGGTCTTGGACATCGAGATCGGTTGGACCTCGCACAATCCGATCAAGCTGCCCAAGCTCTCGCTCTACGACCCGACCTCGGGCGAGCCTAACAGTAACAATGTGGCCACCTATGCCGCGTTAACGGGGACCACTGTCAATATCCCTGACGCCTACCACTACCCGGGCTTCGACTTTTCTGGGACGCGCCGCTTCGACGAGATGAACTCCTATCGCTCGATCTCGTTTTTGACCGTGCCGCTGAAGAACCGCAAGCGTGAGATCATTGGCGTACTCCAGTTGATCAACGCTCGGGACGAAGAGGATGAGATTGTGCCGTTCGATTCCGCCCTGCAGGAGGATGTCGAGGCACTCGCTTCACAAGTGGCCGTGGCGCTCGACAACGGCCTTCTGCTTGACGCTCAACGGCGCCTCTTCGAGGCGCTGATGGAGGTTATGGCCAACGCCATTGACCGCAAGTCACCCTACACCGGCGGCCATTGCACGCGTGTGCCTGCGTTGACCGAGATGTTAGCCCAGGCGGCCTGCGAGACGCGCGGCGGTCCGCTCGCCTGGTTCGGCCTCGACCAGGAGCAAAAGTTCGCCCTTCACGTTGCGAGCTGGCTCCACGACATCGGCAAGGTGACGACACCACAGCATGTCATGGACAAGGCGACGAAGCTGGAGACCATCCACGATCGCATCGGCGAGGTCGCCGCCCGCTTCGCCGTCGCCAAGGGCGAACTGGAGATCGCCCACCTGCGGGCGCTGGCCAAACCCGGCGTCGACCGCGACACACTGGAGGCAGAGCGCGAGGCGGCGCTGGCCGAGCTCGACGACGATCTCGCCTTCGTCAGGACAGCTAATGTGGGCGGCGAGTTCATGGCTGAGGAGAAGAAGCAGCGGATCGGCCGGATCGCGGCGCGAGCCTGGACCGACGTGTACGGCGAGGCCCGACCCCTGCTGACTGAGGAGGAGGTCTACAATCTCTGCATCGAGCGTGGCACGCTG